>JAQVFD010000034.1 GCA_028697435.1 Clostridiaceae bacterium | reverse complement strand
TAATAAGGCTATGGAATACTTTGCATATACTGAAAAGGCAGGGATAATTATGGGAGCAGGGGCTCCGATTGTACTTACTTCAAGGGCAAGCTCCAGCGTATCAAAACTGAATTCAATAGCTGTTGCGGTATTGGTAGCAGATAAAATATCATAATTTTGGAGGGGTACATATGAAAAAGGCATTGAAGGTTTTAGCAATTAATCCGGGTTCCACATCAACCAAGATTGCTCTCTTTGAGGATGAAACTAACGTATTTACAAAGAATCTGACACATTCAGCCGATGAAATAAAAAAATATGATAAGATAAGCGACCAATATGCGTTCCGGAAAAAAGTCATATTAGATGCAGTAAAAGAATCCGGAACAGATTTATCCGATATAGATGTAATTGTTGGCAGGGGCGGTAACATGAGGCCTGTTCAAGGGGGCACTTATGAGATAAATGAAGCAATGATAGAAGACCTAAGAATTGGTGTAATGGGGCAGCATGCATCAAATCTTGGAGGCATAATAGCGCACTCTATATCGGCTGAACTGGGTATTCATTCATATGTCGTGGATCCTGTAGTTGTTGATGAATTTGAAGAATATGCAAGAATTTCCGGAATGCCGGAAATAGTGAGGAAATCCAAGGATCATCCTCTTAATCAGAAAGCGGCAGCCAGGATGGCAGCAAAAGAATTGGGAAAGACATATGTTGACTGCAATTTTGTTGTTGCCCATTTAGGAGGCGGTATATCGGTAGGAGCGCACAAAAAAGGCAAAGTGGTAGACGTCAATAATGCCTTGGACGGAGACGGCCCTTTCTCTCCTGAAAGATCCGGTGGGGTTCCCATAGGTTCTTTGGTAGATATGTGTTTCTCCGGAGAATATACAAAGGAGCAAATCAGAAAAAAGATAACAGGTAATGGGGGGTTGGTGGCATATTTAGGTACCAATGACGGCAGAGAAGTACAAAGGAGAATAAAGGAAGGGGATACCCATGCCAAGTTAATATATGAGACCATGGCATATCAGATTTCAAAAGAAATCGGAGCGGCATCGACAGTCTTGAAGGGAGACGTAGATGCAATAATCCTGACAGGTGGGATAGCCTATGATACTGAATTTATTTCATGGATCAAAGAAAGGGTAGAATTTATTGCACCTGTTAAGGTATATCCGGGAGAGAATGAAATGGGAGCGCTTGT
Organism: Clostridiaceae bacterium; assembly: GCA_028697435.1. Taxonomy (GTDB): domain Bacteria; phylum Bacillota; class Clostridia; order Lutisporales; family Lutisporaceae; genus BRH-c25. Next base: position 10,521 of record JAQVFD010000034.1, on the reverse strand, counting down.
TCAAGGAGTGCTGAGAGTATTAAGAGGTGAGGAGCAGCTAAAATTATATAGTTGAAATGCGCAGAGGCAAGAAAATTTTTCTACAATCGAAAATTCTATATTGATGCGTTATAATTAACATAGATTTTGTATTATGGGCTGGAGGTAATAACTTGGAAGTAGCAGTTGCACTTATTGGCACATTTATGCTTCTCATGCTTAGCGTGTACATGGGAATAAATATTTTATATCCGCTCTTTATAGGGCTGATAATATTTGCTGTAATTGCATATAACAGAGGCTATAAGTCAAAAGAAATTATTGGCATGATCTTAAAAGGTGTAAGAAAGTCAGTGCTTATAATAAGCATAATGATGCTTATAGGTGCCATTATGTCTGTTTGGAGAGCTTCCGGAACTGTTGCATATGTAGTATATTATGGGATAAAGTTCGTTGATCCGAATTTTTTTATACTATATGCTTTCTTGCTTAGCTGCGCTATTTCATTTTTGTTAGGTACTTCATTTGGAGCGGTTGGTACTATAGGGACGATACTTATGGTAATGGTAAAGGGTGGAGATATAAATATCAATATCGTTGCCGGTGCGATAATTTCAGGTATATACTTTGGGGACAGATGTTCTCCTATGTCTTCCAGTGCAAATTTGGTGTCTGTCCTTACAGAGACTGACCTTTATACTAATATTAAAAACATGTTTAGAACCACTGTTGTACCCTTCCTAATCGCTTCAATTATCTATGGGGTGTTGTCCTTTCAGAATCCTCTGCAGCTTGGTGAAAACCGCATAATAAAAGAGATAATACAGACCTACAATTTGAATTGGGTTGTATCTATACCTGCCATAATAATACTGGTACTTGCTTTTTTTAAGATAGATATAAAAATCTCAATGGCTGTAAGTACACTGTGTGGAGCTGCTGTTGCGGTATTTGTTCAGAAGGAGTCCATAGTGGATGTGTTAAAATATATTATTATAGGCTATAGCAGACCGGAGCAAAGCTTTTTGGGAAATATCATGGTCGGAGGCGGTATTATCTCAATGATCAATGTAGTACTGATTGTACTGATAGCTTCTTCATTATCCGGAGTGCTTGAAGGCGCATCGTTACTGAAATTTGCTGAAAGGTTGATTGTAAAACTCGGAGAAAAAATCGGTATATTTGCTGCTGTTATTTTAACCAGTATAATAACGGGAGCCTTCGGCGGCAGCCAAACCTTAGCCGTGATGCTGACATATCAATTGGTTAGAAATATGTATGATTCGGAAAGCATAGACAAATATGAGCTTGCAGTGGATCTTGAAAATAGCGCAATAGTGATATCGGCACTTATTCCATGGAATATTGCCGGGGCGGTACCTGCTGCTGCACTGACTGCAGACAATAGTTATGCAATATATGCATTTTATTTATATTTGATACCTTTAGTAAATCTGATTATTAAAAAACTTAAACCGGTAAAATATCATAAAATTGCCTGATATATATCAAAATCATGGGGGAACATATAATGGATGTTATATTAAATGCACTGCAATCTGTATTAAGCATAGTAGTATTGATTATTTTAGGATATTACCTTGCCCGCAAGGGTTTCTTTAACGATGGTGCTGCTGCGCTTTTCTCAAAACTTGTTATAAATGTTTCGCTGCCGCCTATGATGATTTCAAATATGGTTTCGTTTTTTGACCGGGAAAACATTTATAGTGCAGGCAAAGGCATAATAATACCTTTTGCATCAATGCTTATATGCTATGCTGTGGCAGTGCTGATATCAAACATAATCAAGGTCAACCCTGAGAGAAAAGGGATTTTTAGGGCAATGTTCTTTGCCTCCAATACTATATTCATAGGTCTTCCGGTGAATCTGGCGCTTTTCGGGGAACAAAGCGTACCCTATGTTCTGTTTTATTATGTTGCGAATACAACAGTCTTTTGGACAATAGGGATACACAGTATAAGCAAGGATAAAGGGGGGAGCAAGGACAAAGTATTCAGCATTAATACTGTGAAGCGGATATTTTCTCCACCTTTATTGGGCCTTCTGGCAGGAATGTTGATTGTTATGTCAGGAATCCGGCTTCCGAACTTTATGCTTGACAGCTGCAGATACTTAGGACAGCTGACAACTCCGCTGTCTCTGCTATTTATTGGAATAAGCTTCAGCACTATCAAAATTAAAGATATTACATTTGACAAGGATATGGCAGCTTTACTGTTGGGCAGATTTGTAATTTCGCCACTGATTGTATATTTTCTGACCTTTATTATTCCGATTCCAAGCTTAATGACTAAAGTGTTCATAATACAATCGGCCATGCCCGTTATTGCGCAGTCTGCAATAGTAGCTGCCGCTTATGGCGGAGATCAATATTATGCGACATATATGGTTACAATAACTTCAATTCTGAGTGTGGCTTTTATTCCGGTATATATGGTATTAATGAAGGGGATATAGAAAAACTGTTATAGAAAGGTTGATTTTATTGATTCGAAGAGTCAGACTGACAGGAACTCTTATTGTAATTATTGCGGTAATTGTATTAATCTTAGGTGGCTGTTCTGCAAAGCAGGAGAATCCGAACGTACCGGTTCCTGCAGTTGTGTCGTCCCCAATAGCTAAGGAAACTGATCTCAACCAATATACTATAGATGCAGTTCTTGATACCGTAAATAAGGTGCTGAGCGCAGAGCAGCAAGTGGTGTATGTGAATAATGAAGATGTCGGGCTTTCTGAACTTTATTTTCATATATATGCCAATGCTTTTGGTAAACAGGAAACAGCTCCGTTTCTTTTTGATGATTTTTCCAGAGCCTACAATAGAGGTTTTATGCCCGGGTATACTGAAATTGAGAGCATAGAACTTTCAAAGGGACAGAATCGGAATACTCCCGAGTACAGTCTTCAGGGGGAAGGTGATACGATACTCAGGATTAAACTTCCTGAGCCATTGAAGCCTAAGGACAGCATAAATATTCTGTTCAGGTATAGGGTGATTATCCCTCCTGCAGGAGACAGGTTCGGCTATGGAGATGCCAATATAAACATGGGTAATTGGTATCCGGTAGCGGCTGTATATGATAATGAAGGATGGAACCTGGATAAATACTACTCTGTTGGAGATCCATTTTATAGCGATGTTTCAGATTATGTTATCAATATAAGAGCGCCTGAAGAATATAGCATAGCTGCATCCGGTTACCTGTCGGAGGAAAGGGCTGAAGGCGGAAACAAAAGCTGGAAGTTCCGTGGATCCAGCATGAGAGATTTTGCATTTATTGCAGGGGACAGCTTTCTGATTGCTGAAGGCAAAGTAGGAGATACTGTGATTAAGTCATACTACTATAAGGACCACGAGAAGAGGGGAAAGGAAGCTCTGGAAATTGGGAAGAGATCCATCGAAATTTTCAACAACGCTTTTGGCAAGTATCCATATCACACATATTCAATAGTTGAGACAGAATTCCCCAGCGGTATGGAGTATCCGGGATTAGTATATATAAGCTCAAGGTATTATGACACCGCTTATAGTGTTGATAATCTTACGTACACTACAGTTCATGAAACAGCGCATCAGTGGTGGTATGGAGTTGTGGGCAATGATCAGATAGATGAAGCGTGGCTTGATGAAGGCTTTGCTACATATTCCGAAGGTGTTTACACAGAGAAGGAATATGGGAAGGGCAATGGAGACTTTTACTATGAGTACCTGGAGGAAAGTGCAAAAGAAGATATTAAATCACGGGCTTATGACGGAGTAATACTTAAGCCCCTTAGTGGATATGAGAATTGGGATGACTACGGCCCTGCGGTATATACAGGAGGAGCTATGCTCTTGAACGAGATACGCAAGCAGGTAGGAGATCAGACTTTCTTCAAAATAATGCAGACTTATTATGATGAGTATTCTTTTAAAATTGCAAGTACTGAAGATTTTCTGAGAATATGTGAGGAAGTCAGCAGTACTGAATTTGATGAGCTTTTTCAAGAGCATCTCAGCAGCGGGAAATAGGAGAATGCAACGCATTCTTCGGGTACGAGGTTCGAGGCACGAGGTACGGGAGTTAGGGTGGGGCTCCGAAGCTAAGGAGAAGTTAAATACCAAGGTTCTGTGGATTTTAGACAAATCTGCAGGACTTTTTTTGAAGTAAAAAGCATAGAGCATAAGTCTATACATATAAATTTCTGAAATATATGAGACTTTTTTTTGCGGCATCCGTAGTATACTATAGAAAATAAGAAAAAGGCGCAATCTTCAAATAGAAGAATAAATAGTCGGAGGGGTAGGTTGAAATGATAAAAAGGAAAGTGGGCAGCATAACTCTGGCAGTAGGACTCATTACTGTGGGTGCGCTGCTGTTCGCACAAAACTTTATGGATATACCGTTAAAGGACGTATACAAATACTGGCCGGTACTTCTTATCGGGTTAGGTTTGGAAATGATACTTTATATGGTGTTATACGGAAGGAACAATACAGAAGTAAAACTAAGCGTGGATGGGTTGTGTATAGTCTTTATAATAATCCTTGGGTTAATATCCAACGGAATTAATTTTATTAATATTGGCATACCGGGGCGCAACCATTTCCGATTTGACGGAGGTTCAATATTTGAAGGCTTCAATTATAGGACAGAAGTCAAGGAGAAATATACTAAGGACAATATATCCGGCAGCTTTAACGTAAGGGAGTTAAAAATAATCAATGATTTCGGAGATATTAAGGTCCTGCCTGCTGATGGAAAAAACATCAGACTGGAAGCGGAAGTTAAGGTTAAATGCAACGATGAGGGTAAGGCAAGGGAATATGCAAGGAATGCCGTTGATATAGTTGAGGGAGAGGTTACAGAGATTTCTCCCGGAAGCCCGCTGAACTGGAATAAGAATGAATATACAAGAGCCCAGATTGATTTTGTTGTATATATACCTAAAGGAATAAACCTGAGAGCTGACGGCAGCTTTGGGGATGTAACAGCAGAAGGGATAGAAGGAGAATGTAAAATACAGAACAAGAATGGTGATATAACGGCTTCAAATATAAGCGGAGGTATAGATATCGACAATGCCTTTGGAGACATCGAAGTAAACAATATCGGAGGTAAGGCGGATATATCTAACAGTAATGGGGAGATATCAGCAGATAATATTGGCGGTTCTGCAGTAATTGAGAATCATTTTGGGGATATTGAAGCGGAAAAAGTCGGCGGAGATTTGAAGGTAGTAAACAATAACGGAAGGATATACGTCAAAGAAGTGAGAGGCAAAGCTGATCTGGGTAATGCTTTTGGAGACATAGGCATAAACAGGGTCGATGGCGGCATTACAGTGGAAAGCAAGAACGGAAGGATTGAAGCAGAGGATGTAGTTGGAAATGCACAGATAAAGAACGCCTTTGGGGATATTTATTACAAGTCGGCAAATGCAGATAACGGAGATATATATGCCAGGACAAAATTCGGAAGCATCGACTGCGATAAGCCCCTGCAGATAAAAAAGGAAGGTCAGGATACCGTCGCACAGGGCAAACTGGGAACAGGACAATACAAGATAGAGCTTATAACCCAGAATGGCAGTATAAATATTGATTAAGGCTCAGAAAATGAGCCTTTATTATTTTATAGGGTTATGGTAAATTGAACATAATAAGAAAATCGCATAGCGATTTTCTTCAGTCAAGAGACACGAGTCGCGAGACATGAGAGTTAGGGTAAGGCTACGAAGTGGGGAGGGTATATGTATAAAGATATAAAGGCTGTAATATTTGATGTAGACGGTACACTGGTTGATTCTATGTGGATATGGAAGCAAGTGGACGTCGAATTTCTCGGGAAAAGAGGAATTTCCCTTCCCGAACGGCTTCAGATTGAGATAGAAGGTATGAGTTACTCAGAAACTGCAATGTACTTTAAGTCGATGTTCAACCTTACAGAGTCTCTGGAGGAGATAAAGGAAGAGTGGCGCCTTATGGCTGAGGACTATTACAGAAGCCATATTGAGTTAAAAAGCGGCGCAAAGGATTTTTTGAAACTACTTTATGAGAAAGGCTTAACATTAGGAATAGCTACCAGCAATTCCAGGGAACTTGTGGACTATATGCTTGAAAACCATGACATAGGGAAGTATTTTTCCAATATCAGAACCTCCTGTGAGGTTGACAAAGGAAAGCCTCATCCCGATGTATATTTGAAGGTGTCCGAGGATATGGGTATTGAGCCATGCGACTGTCTTGTGTTTGAGGATACTCTTTCAGGGGTTATGGCTGCAAAATCGGCGGGGATGAAGGTATTTGCAATGTCAGACGAAGTATCTTTGGAGTCAAAGGATAAGCTTATAGAAATGGCAGAAGGGTATATCCATAGCTTTTATGAAGTAATGGGATATTTCGAGTAAAACTAATGTAGGTTTTGCAACATATTAATCAGGGAAAATGTTTTACACTATTTGAGTTCAATAAAAACTGTTTAGTGTAAAACATTTAGTTCTTTTTTTGATCGTTTTGAAGTATGGATGAAAACTGATTCGTATTTATACATAGAGGGGTAGTCAAAGGAAGGTGATGGGTATTGAGGGACGAAGAAGTGGTTTCGTACATAGTAAAAGGCAAGACGGAATTATTTTCGGTGATAATTGACAGGTATCAATCAAAAGTTTTTTCCACCGCTTTCCACTATACCCATGATCACGAGGAAGCAAGGGATTTGACACAGGAGATATTCATAAAGCTTTATAACAACCTTCAGAATTACAAGGGCAAAGCTTCATTCTCAACCTGGCTTTACAGAATCGCAGTGAACCGGTGCATCGATTGGGTAAGAAAAAAGAAACTGCAGACAATATCAATCATAAATGATGGCAGCGAAGAGGAGTTGGATATTTACGATACAATAGCAGACAGAGGGGTTGGACCTGAAGAAGCCTTGATAAAGCAGGAGAATTCGGTTTACTTAAGAAAGCTTGTGGAATGTCTTCCGGAGATTTATAAGACCGCAATTATACTTTATTATTTTGAAGACTTCAGTCCTCAGGAAATATCGGAAATAACAGGTGTTCCCAAACGCACCATAGAGACCAGGCTTTTCAGGGGAAAGAATCTTTTGAAGCTTAGGATGGAAGAGTTGATTTGTGGAGGTGAACAAAATGTGCTGCAATGAAAATAGAGGAATGCTTCATGAATATGCAACGGGTAAGCTCAGTGAACTGGAAAACCATGCAGTGGCAAGGAATCTTAAGTCTTGTGACAGATGCAGGAGTGAACTGGCAGAAATAAAGGCACTGAAAGTATTCCTGAGGTCAGGCTTCCAGGAAAGTATCATACCTCCATTGGATTTGAAATCCTCCATTATGTCATCCGTAGATCTTAACAGATACAAGAAATCATACAGGAATACCCTGGGGGAAATGACCAACTTAGGAATGAGTCTTGTTGCAGCCGGTTTGATACTTTTGATACTAAATACTACTCCAAAAGATAACCTGGTGCACGTACAGAATGAGTTGTATAACACCGGAGAAAACATCACACAAAGGATATCTCAACCTTTTAGCTCAATAAATGAGCGGATAGACAAGCTGACAAACAGCATAGCTCAGCTGGACGGGATTATGGGAAGGATAGAAAAAGAAAAAGAGGGAGGAAAATAAAATGAATTGTAAATATCATAAGGAATCGGAAGCAAAATTCATCTGCGATAAATGCAAACAGCCGATTTGCGAGGAATGTTCCGTTGATGTAAACGGAAACAAGGTATGCAGCAGCTGCATTCAAAAGTCGCTGTTCTCAGAAAACAGGCAGCATCAAAAGCCTGGCTTTTTCGAAAACCTTGCATTTTTCTGTTTTGCCGTAGTTCCGGGAGCGGCTCAAATGTATATGGGTCTTTTTAAGAGAGGTTTTCAGCTGATGTTCGGATTCATATCGTCTATTGTATTGTTTAGTTACTTAAATACAGAAAGTATGATGCTGCTTATTATAATACCTACTTGGTTTTTCAGCTTTTTCGACAGCTACGCCATAAGAAGAAGGCTTAGAAAAGAAGAAGTTGAAGACATCGTTATATTTGATTATGATATACTTATTAGAAACAAAAGACTTGTTGGCGTGGCAATGCTGTTCCTGGGTATTTTTGGAGTAGTAAATGCCTTTGAACACTCAGTGATGCAATACATTTTTGGGGGGAACCTTTATTGGTCCGTCAAAAGAAGCGTATTACCTATTGCATTAATAGGAGCAGGTGTTTATATGCTTTCGAAATCAAAGAAAAAGGAAGAAGTGAAAATTACTGAAGACACTATAGAAGGTGAAGAAACGGAAGTTGAGGTCATAGAATAAATCCGAAAGGAAACGAGGTGCATTCAGTGAATATCATAATCGAAAAAGATGCAGTAAAATATATTAATAAGCACACAAAAGACGACTCAGTAACCTTATACATACATTCGGCAAGCGGCGGTTGATGTTCAATACAAGCTCCGACAGTTCAGTTGGGGAAGCCGGAAAAAGCCGAAAACTTTGATTTGTATAGCGTTGATGGGATTAACGCATATATAAAAAAGGGAACCAGGGTTCGCAACGATCAGATTCATATTTTTCTGAGGAAGTTCCTCTGGATAAAGGATCTGGCAGTTGACGGAATAAGAGTTGATTACTAATAGTCTTAATTATACATTGACTTATCATTGGCATTTAATTATAATGAAAAATGAACTTCAAAATTGAAAATGCGCCCGTAGCTCAGCTGGATAGAGTGTCTGACTACGAATCAGAAGGTCGCAGGTTCGATTCCTGTCGGGCGCACCATAATTAAGATTGTTAGAAACCTTGAGAAATCAAGGTTTTTTGTTTTTTATGTCAGTCTCCCAACTTGTTAGCTTATAATAATTAAGTTTATAAGCTGACAGGGTGGCACCGAAAAGTTATTAATCTATGCAAATAGTATTGACGTCAAAAAATATAATGCTATAATGTGAATGAACTATAAAAATATTCATTCGAAAAATGGAGGCAGGTTACTTGACAGATAAAAAAGCGGATATATTTAATGCAGGAAGAGAGCTGTTCTACTCTAAAGGCTTCAAAGACACAAATGTATCAGATATAGCAAAGCTTGCCGGGATCGGGGTCGGTACCTTTTATAACTACTATTCTTCCAAAGAGGAGCTGTTTCTTGAGGTTTTCCTAAAGGAAAACGAGGATCTGAAAAAGCGCTTGTTTGAATCTGTTGACTTGAATGATGATCCTGTAACCTTTGTAACAAAAATTTTGACGAAGAACACCGAAGAGATGAACTCAAATTTGATACTGAAGGAATGGTATAATAGGGAGCTCTTCAGCAAATTGGAACAGTATTTTTATAAGCATGATGGCTTAAGTAGTATTGATGAATTGATGAAAAGCGGCAAGCTGGAGTTAGTCAGGCAGTGGAAAGCCGAGGGGAAAATGAGGAAAGATATAGATGATGAGATGATATGTGCCATTTTTGATTCCATACAGTATATAGACATTCATAAATTTGATATTGGGCTTCAATATTATCCGAAGATTTTATATTATATAACAGAATTTGTAATGAAAGGTTTAACTGATTGCCCAAAACAGGATTAAATTTGGGCTATTATTTTTACCCGTATATGAATGAATATAATAAATATTCATTCGGACAAGGAGAGGAATAGAAATTGATAAAGAATGAGGAAGCTTTCCAATCAATGCACTTTGGGATGAACACAGTGATGATACATTGGACTTGTTTCTGTGTCCGACAAAGCAGTGGTTACCTCCGGTGATTATCAGCGATACTTCATTGGCATCAACGGTAAAAGATATCACCATATTCTTGACCCGACTACCGGGTATCCCGCAGAATCAGAGTTGGTTAGTGTGACTGTCGTTGCAGAACGATCAATGGATGCTGATACATTATCAACTATACTGTTTATAGCAGGGATGAATAAGGGAATCAAATTCGTGAAAGAGTTTCCCGGAGTCAAAGCAATCCTTATTGATATGGATCTGACAGTGCATATTACACGCGGGAAGCCAAAAGTCTTCCGATAGCTGTCGTAGATTTCAATAATCTTAATGACGGAACATATGTTGGAGAATATGAAGGCGGAATGTACAAATGGAGAGCCAATAAAACTGAGGTTACTGTATCCTCCGGTAAGGTAACTGATATTAAAATACTAGAGCATAAAGAGAATCGAAAGCCTGAATTCACCGGTAAGCTGTATAATAGTGTAATTGAAGCTCAATCACTGCAGGTAGATACTGTCAGCGGTGCGACACTTACCTCCAAGGCTTATCTTAAGTCAGTAGAAAATGCTCTGAAGCAAGCTCAGAAAAAGTAAACGAGTATCAGGAATATAGAGGAGAATTGATAGTGAAAAGGATAGTAATTATTGGCTCCGGCTTAGGCGGGCTTACTGCCGGAAACCTGCTTGCCAAGAAGGGACATAAGGTGACAATATTTGAAGCCCACAGCATGCCCGGGGGCTATACCGCAGGATTTTATCGGAAGGGTTAT
>JAQVFD010000296.1 GCA_028697435.1 Clostridiaceae bacterium | reverse complement strand
AGCAATCTGGTGCCTGTAATAACTTTACCGGAAAAAACAGTGATATCTGTGAAGTGGGGAGTAGCGCCGGATTTTAGTAAGCCTGTGACATATATAGTTACAGCAGAAGATGGGACGACGAAAGAGTATACCGTAATTGTAAAAAAGGCTCAAAATTCGGAAAAGTTGATAACCGTTTTCGCATTCCGGGAGCTAAATCCTGTTGTCAGCGCAGAAGTGAGTCAAGAACAGGAAAACATAGAATTGTCGGTACCTTATGGTACTGACAGGACTAAGCTTGTTGCATCCTTTAAGATTTCTCCGGAAGCTGTTGTCAAGGTGGAAGGAGAGGAGCAGATTAGCGGAGAGACGAAACAAGACTTTACAAACCCGGTAAGATACATTGTAACAGCACAGGACGGTTCCTTACAGAATTATATAGTTACAGTTACCGTTGCTGCAGCTGCCAGCGAAACGAAGCTGACATCCTTCAGTTTAAATTTGAGCGGTACTGTGACAAATGCGGTGATTGATGAAGTCAATCATAAAATCTATGCGGAGGTACCGATGCGAACCGTTTTAAAAATGTTAACCCCAATTTTTACTTTTACGGGGAAGTCAGTTTATGTTGGTGAGGTGCAGCAGCAAAGCGGCATAACTGTTAATGATTTCAGAAGGAAAGTGATCTACAGGGTTATTTCTTCTGATGACTCCTATATAGATTACGAAGTTACAATTAAAAAATCTGCAGGAATTCGATAAAATACTGATTCTGAAATCACCTGCTATGTATATTTTTATGCTGAAACAAAAATACTAAAGCCGGAGGTGATTTTATGAACAATCTTACTCAAAAGGAAAAAGGCCTGCTGCAGGACCAGAAAACCCATGAGGAAGTATGCATAAAAAAATATAATGACTATGCAAACAAAGCGCAGGATCCGCAGTTGAAACAGCTTTTCAGCACTAATGCAAAACAGGAACAGCAGCATCTGAATACAGTTAACCAACTGCTAAGCGGTCAGATGCCGGCCATGAATCAGAATCAGCAGCAAGGTCAGCAGGGATCACAGGGTCAGCAGACTTTTAGGTCGGGAACCGGAAGCAAAAGTGACTGTGAACTCTGCGATGATATCCTTATGACTGAGAAGTTTGTTTCAGGGACTTATGACACAGCCATATTTGAGTTTAGGGACCCGAACATTCGTCAGACATTGAACCATATACAGAAAGAAGAGCAGCAACATGGGGAAAGCGTATTCAAGTATATGGAGAGCATGGGCTTGTACAATCCACAGTGATTATGACATAGTCTAAAGCTGATTAACCCTTTCCTTTCAGGGGGAAGGGTTAATTGCTTTTTTTGATTTGCTTCTATTTTTCAGCTTGGATAGGAAATATAAAGCAAAGGGAAATCCATATCCCAGAGTTATGTTTATAGGCATGAGCAGGCTATTGGTGAAATCCTCAAGCTCAAATCTTCTGGTGCATATTCCCATAGAGAGGAAATATATCAGGACAGCAAGTATATTAATAAGAGGTCTGGTATCAGACAATTTGAACATTGACTTAATAAGGTTGAGCACAATAACAAGCAGAGTGGTAATGAGTGTGAAGTCGGCAAAAATCCATATAGCAACGATTATGGCCTCAATATTTTCTACAATATCCATTAAGGAAATTTGTTTTACTGCAGTAAGAACAGGCAGGGAAACCCTCCTGGCAAGGGAACTGCTCAATACTCCTATGACAATAAAATTTACAACCATAATACTTGAAATATTAACATAAGCAGCGATATAGCCGAACTTTCTAAGGCTTTTCAGATTCACAACCTTTCCGCCTAAGAAGAATAAAAGAAACAGATAGGATAATATTCCTGTACTGGCGATACTCCCATTGAATATAGGCACTATGTCGTTGAAATAAACCGGAAACAGGTTATCCACTCTTACCTTGGGAAGCAGAAAGAGTGCAAGCATTATTAGCGTTGCACCTATAAACGGAAGCAGTATTTCGCTCATCCTTGCAATGGGGGTGAAGCCGGAATGCATTATGTAAGCTATGGGTATAAGTGTTAGTATTACGAATACGCTGATGCTGATATTCGGATAAATCGAACTGGTAAGCCGTTCCGTATAATAACGGGTGTACATGGCAGTGAGCCAAAGGGTCCATAGCAGATATACCGCCAGTATCAGCTTTCCAAGGAATCTCCCCAGAATATTGCTTATAATATCAGACATGCTCTGACCTTTATACCTTTTCAACAGGGAATCAATAACCAATATCAGCAAAATAAAGGGCACCGTGCTGATAATCGGAGATACCCAACCTGCCTGTTCGGCTTTTGCCGCCGCATATTTTGGAAGCAGTCTTGTTGTGGGTGAGGACACCATTATGGTGAATACAAAGAAAAGCTGCTTTACCGATATTTTGTCTTTTCCGGTTTTCATACAAGGATCTCCTTATTTTGAGCTAAATATGTCAAACATCAGATTCACCAGACTGGCAGTATGCTCATGAGTAATGTAGTAATAGCCGTAGACCAAGGTTACGGCACCAAGCATAAGAAGGACTGCTGCCTCTTTATGTTGCTTTTTACCTATTATTGGTATCATATCTGATATTATGACAATTATCACAACAAGCACCAGCAGAAATACCCTCATTCACCCGCAGCCTCCTTGCTGGCAGTAACCGGCTCATTTATCATGTAGGTTCCTTCTATTTTGGAATCAACGATGACATCAAATTTAATACCG
>JAQVFD010000295.1 GCA_028697435.1 Clostridiaceae bacterium | reverse complement strand
CATCTCCATCAGTATATCAACACTTCCCAGCTCAATTTCCGGTTTTATTGATACTTCATGCTTTGCCATCAGGTTATCAAAGAATTCTCTGGTCGTAGAGTTCTTTTCCAATACAATGAGAGGATATTCTTCCAGCTCCTTCAAGGATACCTTCCGCCCTTTAAGTTCCTTGAAAGTATCATTTGCTATAAATACATCCTTGACTCTTTTGGTGTTTTTCACGGTAATATTGCTGTAATTGAGTTTTTCAGGTATGTTTATAACGCTCAGATCCACACTTCCTTTTCTCAAGAGCTCAATACACATTGGGGAAGTCCTGTTGGTCAGATGAATCTTTATATTTGGATAAGCTTGGTTGAAGCTTTTAATAAACGGCATAAGATAGTATTTGCAGATAGTATCGCTTGCCCCCACCCTGATTTCGCCCCGGTTAAGTGAGTTCACTTCCTCAAGTGCCCTTTCTCCGGACTTTATGAAATTAAAGGCTTGTTCAATGTGGCGATATAGAATTTCCCCTTCCTTGGTAAGCTTTACTCTCTTGGTATTCCTGAAAAAAAGCTGGCACTTAAGTTTTTCCTCTAAAAGCTTAATTGACTGGCTTACTGCCGACTGGGTTATGAAAAGCTCTGCCGAAGCCTCGGAAAAACTGAGAAATTTTGATACATAGTAAAAAACCTTATAAAGCTCGAAATTAATATCCATATATAAGCCTTCCTTATCATTGGTATTAAAAATATTAATTATTTTTATTAATTTTACTATGTTAGAATCAAATTGTAAAGTAGGGACACCATACATGGTGCAGCCATATTTAAGAGATATTAGTACAAATGGGGTGAAGTGCTATGAAAGACACTGTAAGAAGGATATTTGTAGAGAAAAAAGAGGACTATGCCGTTTCCGCAAAGGATCTGTTCAATGATATCAGGGAGAACCTTGGAATAAAGAACCTAACCAAGCTCAGGATAATAGAACGCTATGACATTTCCGGAATCACAGACAGTGAGTACAATTCAGCCAAAAACACAATCTTTTCGGAACCCCCGGTGGATATTTCCTATGATGATAAAATTGAAACAGATAAGAATGACAGATTGTTTGCAATTGAGTATCTTCCGGGGCAATATGACCAGAGGGCAGATTCTGCGGCTCAATGTCTCCAGATAATGACACAGAAGGAAAGACCGAAGGTTTTGACAGCGAAATTAATCATTTTATCCGGTGAAATCTCCGACATTGAATTTGAAAAAATCAAGGCTTACTGTATTAATCCCCTTGAGTTAAGGGAAGCAAATTTAGAAAAGCCTGAAAGCTTAGAAGTTGTTTATCCGGAGCCCGAGGATATAAAAGAAGTAAGTGCTTTTATCAGTATGGATGAGGTTGAACTTGCAAAACTCATGGAGTTCATGGGGTTTGCCATGAATTTTGATGATCTGAAATTCTGTCAGGAGTACTTCAGGGAGACAGAAAAAAGAAATCCCACGGTAACAGAGTTAAGAGTCATTGACACCTATTGGTCAGATCATTGCCGCCATACCACCTTCAATACATCAATAGAGAAAATAGAGATAGGAAAGAGCAAATATAGTATTGCAATCGAGAGTGCTTTGCTAAGGTATATGGAAGCAAGAGCCTTTGTATATGGAGAGTCTGAAAGAGACATTAACCTTATGGACATGGCAGTTATAGGCATGAAAGAGATGAGAAAGAAGGGACTTCTTAAAGATTTGGAGGTTTCCGACGAAATAAATGCCTGCAGTATAATTGTCAATGCAGATGTTGACGGGAAGCAGGAAGAATGGCTTGTGATGTTCAAAAATGAGACTCATAACCATCCTACCGAAATTGAACCCTTTGGAGGTGCGGCAACCTGTCTGGGAGGTGCAATAAGAGACCCCCTGTCCGGAAGGTCTTATGTGTACGGCGCTATGAGGGTTACGGGAAGTGCAGATCCCAGGACAAGTGTAGAAGATACACTACCCGGAAAGCTTCCTCAGAGAAAAATTACCACAGGGGCTGCTGCAGGTTACAGCTCATACGGCAATCAGATAGGAATTGCAGCAGGGCAGATTGCCGAGGTTTATCATGAGGATTTTGTGGCAAAGAGAATGGAATTAGGAGCTGTTATAGGTGCTGCTCCTAAAAGCAATGTGGTCAGAAAAGCACCTGTTGAAGGTGATGTAATTATACTTTTGGGGGGAAGGACAGGAAGAGACGGCTGTGGCGGAGCAACAGGCTCATCAAAAGAACATACCGAAGAGTCAATACAAAGCTGTGGAGCAGAAGTACAAAAGGGTAATGCTCCCACCGAAAGAAAAATACAAAGATTGTTCAGAAACCAAGTAGTCAGCAGAATGATTAAGAAATGCAATGACTTCGGTGCCGGTGGTGTTTCTGTGGCAATAGGAGAGTTGGCAGAGGGTCTTTTTATAGACCTTGATGTAGTACCCAAGAAATATGAGGGCTTGGACGGAACTGAGCTTGCTATATCGGAATCCCAGGAAAGAATGGCCGTTCTGGTAGCTCCGGAGAATGTGGAAAGCTTCATAAACCATGCAGCGGCTGAAAACCTTGAAGCAGTAGTTGTGGCGAAAGTTACCGGGGACAACAGGCTGAGGATGCAATGGCATGGGAAGGCAATAGTTGATATAAGCCGTGATTTTTTAAACACCAACGGTGTAAAACAGAGTACACAGGTATTGGTCAAGGCTCCGGACACTGAAGGCTACTTTGATAAGCTGAAGGACTCCGAAA
>JAQVFD010000294.1 GCA_028697435.1 Clostridiaceae bacterium | reverse complement strand
TTCAAGAAGGCTGCAGGCCTCATGCCTTTCAATTACACTGTAATGTGTAACTGCTTCGGCACCATCCTCTCTCACCACCCTCTTTATGGAATGGAGTTTTTCCCTTGCTATAGGCGCATCAATAGTGCCTGAATCCGCCTCAACAACACCCTGTACAACAGCCAGATATTCTTTCGTTATCTTACTCTTATAGTCTTCTTTAGACATAAGATGCTGGATATGAGAACTTTTTGCAAAAATAACAAGGCCGGAGGTATTTTTATCAAGCCTGTTTACCGGCCTTATGGTTATATCCCTGCCCTTTTCCATCCAGTGGTACATGAGGCCGTTTGCCAGAGTGCCCATATAATAGTTTCCGGAGGGGTGGGTGGGTATACCCGCTTCCTTATTGATCACTATAAAATAATCATCTTCAAATACTATATCCAGAGTCATACATTCAGGAAGGATGTTCTCGGAGTTACGGTCAGGAAGCTCAAATTCCACCTTGTCCCCGGCTTTTATTATAATATCTGTGTGTGATTTGCACCCATTCACCTTCAGTGAACCAGACTTTTTCACTTTTACCAGGCCATTCCTTGACATCATAAGCCTGCTTCTAAGGTAAACCCCCAGCTTTAAGCCGTCATTTCCCTTATCAATTATATATGTATTATAGCTTTTCAAGTTCTTCTCACTCCAATTCAAGCCTGGATACAAGCATTCGGATATCATCCGGAAGCGCTGAATGAAGCCTGAGCATACTGCCCCTGACAGGATGGACCAGTTCCATATCTGACGCATGTAATGCCTGCCTCCCGATAAGAGAGCTTTCTTTCCCATAAAGTGTATCGCCTACAATCGGATGCCCCAGAAAGCTGAGGTGAACCCTAATTTGATGGGTTCTGCCGGTTATCAACTCCAGACATACCAAGGAATGATTTTTGGCCTTTCTCAATGTTTCATATACTGTAACTGCAGACCGTCCGTCACTTTTTACCCTTCGCTTTATAGGATCAGTTTCATCCTTTCCGATAGGCTTATCAATGATTCCCTTTTCCGGTACAATTATTCCTTCAATCACAGCTTCATAATATTTTTTCACTTTTCCGGACCTTACCATTTCATCAAGTCTGCTATGTACCACTGCACTCTTAGGCATCACTACAATTCCTGAGGTGTTCATATCCAGCCTGTTTAAAAGGCGTAAGGATACTTTTTCTCCTTTCCCTGCAAAATAATATGCAGCAGCATTAAGCAGGGTTCCCCCAGGATGATTGGGTGTGGGATGAACCAGCATATATGGTGGCTTATTAACTGCCAAAAGGTGCTCATCCTCATAAATTATATCCAACTCAATGTTCTCAGGCAAAATATCCTCTCTTGCCCCTTCGGACAAATCAACTTCAAGGATATCTCCGTCTGTAAGCTTATTGTCCTTGTACGCCGGCCTTCCGTTTATATATACTTTCTTATTCTTGAAAAGCTTCTTTATTTGTCTGGAAGAAAACCCGAGAGACTCCGACATATAAGCATCAATAAATATTTTTCCTTCACTGAGCCTTATTTCATATTTCCTTTGCATATCAACGCCTCGCTATGCCTTATTATTTACCGATTCTATAAATAATAATAACAAAAAAATCGACTTGCGTCGATTTTTTGGCTTAAATTATCGGATTTGATGCCGTACAACTTTCAACTTTTTGTTTATTGGATTTTGCCTCTTGTATAATCTTGTTGTTATCCAATGCTTCCTGAATCTTCATCAATCTTTCCAACTTCTTGTAGGCTTTCAGGTTCGAAAGTAATACTCTATTATTATCCATAATTCCACCTCTTTCTTTCAAATTTGGTTGTGATAATAATAAATTTTCGCTTTCTCTCTTGATCAACACCTCCAATAATACTTAAAGAAACCTAAAACACAACCATTATGTTACTCGCTACTGTTTATATTATAACATAAAATCCTTTACATTTTCTTGCATATTAACCCTGCCAAAACACGATTAACTGTTCCTATCCATTACTATTCCCAATTATTCATGATAGCCTGCAAACTTTATCGGAACTCCTCCATCTTCGGCTATTTTCCTTATAAGTTCATTTTTAAATCTGCTCCAAAAAGTGAAACAACTGTCATTTCATCAATTCGGTTCAAAGGGCAATAAAAGCTCCTTCCTTTAAGATAACTAATATCTTCGTGAACTTCTTCAAAAATAACCTTGTGGGCATGCAAAAATTGATGCTTAAGGCTATAGCTTTTTTTGAAGTATTCGTTTACTGCTTTATCACCATATTTTACATCCCCTGCAAGAGGATGACCCAAATATGCAAAATGAGCCCTTATCTGATGAGATCTTCCTGTGACAAGCTCTGCCTCCAGAAGTGAAAATTGCCTGCCCAATTCCTTAACATTTTCTGATACGGCAAGGGTTCTGAATATAGTATGTACCTGTTTTCCCTCTTTGGTTCCGGTCTCGCTAACAGAAACAATATTCCTGTCGCCGTCTTTTTCTAAAAAACCTTTTATCTCGCCTCTTTCATCCATTCTGCCGGATACTATACAAAGATAGAGCTTTCTGATCCCTCTTTCCCTGATAGAATGGTTCACCGCCTTAAGAGTCTTATAATTCTTTGCTATTATTACAATGCCGCCGGTGTTTCTATCCAGTCTGTTACACACCGCCGGAGAAAAGGTCCGGGACTTGGCAGCGAATTTGTCACTGTATATATGGTATAATGCCCTGTCCAAAAGCGTATCTGTGTCCCCGGG
>JAQVFD010000293.1 GCA_028697435.1 Clostridiaceae bacterium | reverse complement strand
GCTCCTCCACTGCATAGGCATCCGGTTTGTATTTTTCTATAATATTAATAAGCCCGTTATATATTATAGTAAGTCTTGAGGACATGGGTATTCCCGAATCCGTGGTAATTGCCCCATAATCTATAACCGTGAATCTGTTTGCCTCGTATTTTACAAGGCCAAAACCCAATATTGCAATGCCCGGGTCAATACCCAATATCAGCATTAGATACACACCACCAAACATATATTCGATATATTATACTATAACTTTTTTTGGGAAGAAATGCAACAGGGCAGCAGAATTGCCGCCCTGTGATAAATAAGAATTATTTAATTACTGAAACCTTCCAATGTTTGCTCTTTCTGCTCCTCTGTATCCACTACTATCCCTCCTTCAAGGGCTTGCTTATCTTCCGGAGTGAGAGGAGCTACAGAAATATCTGTTTTCTCCTGAACTATCCTTTGTCCGTTCTCATCATATACATATATTGTAATGTATCCCCCATCTACCCCTATTATATAATGGTCGGGACAGTAGCTGTCAATGTTTCTGCTAAGCTCTATAATCGGGGGTGAATAACCGGTAAGCTTCCAACCGTTGTATTTTTCCTTCAACTGCTGCTCACTCATATTCAGCTCGTCGTTTCCGGCTTGAACAGCTTTTTCTACAGTATGACCACAAGAATCATAATATGTCTTGAAGATCAACTGTGTGTTCGGTGTAGTCAAATCTGTCTCTGACATATTTGCAGCTTGTTCTGTAGTACTGTCCGCATTAACCTCTTCATATGGCTTCTGGACTGCTGCCGGGTTTATAAGATTATCAGGTATCTTAAGGCTCCCCGATGGTTGATTGCCATGAGAATCTAAAGCTTCAGGAATTTCTGCATTTAAAAAATATCCCACTGCAAATGCAGCGCCAATCAGAAGTAAGAAGACCGCAGTCAACAGATACCTTCTTTTACGCCTGATGCTTCTGTCTTCAAACATAATTACCCCTCCATACTATTCTGAAGGGTATTATTTCCATAATGTAAATAATTATACCTGTTTTAGCAATATTCTTCATTGTATATTACATTTCATTTCCAGATATACTGTACAATCATGCCCGAATATAAATCTATTGTAAAAGTAATATTAGTGTAATTTTGAAATAATAGGAGGATATTTAACGTGATCACAAAAAGACACTTCCCTCTTCTTTTGCAGCAGACCTTACTAATGACCATTTTCACATTATTAAAATTCACCGCCTTATACAACTTTGCAGGAAAACCGCAGTACATGGTGTCAGTAACAATTAGAACATCAATATTGCTGCTTGCTATATATACATTTACGAACATGGTCCTTGGCAGAAATAGCTTTTTTGTCAGACTGATATTTCATGAAATTCTTGCTCTTATTGTGTTATCAGACCTGCTATATTTCAGTCACTTTAATATGCTGCCGGAAATTGCAGATTTGCAATTTCTGAGGCTCCTGCCGACAATATGGGAAAGTGTCAGTTTTCTTTTTTCCGGTATACATCTTCTGATTTTTGCTGATACCATATTATTAATATTCCATCAATATGCAATAAGCAGACTGGATAAGGCTTCAGCCCCCGGGATAATACCTTCTTTTGCTATAGTTGTGCTTTTGTTCGGAATCATAGTAATTGACTTCTCTTTAAGCGATATAAGAAGCAGCGGCCAGGCTTATGAAAGATTCGGCTTGCTGCATTACCATAGTTCACAAATACCGGGTATATTGTTATACGGTAATAATAGCAATAGCCAAAACACTAAGAAATTCTATATTGCAGATGAGGTTGAAAAAGCTGCCAAAGACCTTAGGTACTTTGGAATTGCAGAAGGAAAAAACATTATAGTAATACAGGTGGAGTCCCTTCAGGATTTTCTTATAAATATGAATTATAATGGGCAGGAACTTACGCCAAATCTGAACAAACTGCTTATGAAAGATACAATATATTTCAATCGTTTTTACCAGCAGTTAGGAAAAGGCAATACTTCAGACGCTGAATTTGTCACCCAGAACTCTCTTTATCCTTCTATGGATTTACCTTCATACAGCAAATATGAGAATAACCGATTTATGGGACTGCCTATTATAATGCGGGAAATCGGTTATAGCACCTATGCATTTCATGCGTATAAGCCGGATTTCTGGAACAGGCAGAATATGTACCCCATGCTTGGTTTTGACCGTTTTATAAACATGAACGACTTCAATCTGAATGAGACCATAGGCATGGGTCTAAGTGATTCACAGTTTCTTGAACAATCGGCTGAATATCTTAGTACTGCGAATCAGCCTTCTTACTCATTCCTGATCACTTTATCCAGCCACCATCCCTTTGGGCTTCCAGAAAAATACAAGAAAATAAATCTGCAACCCATACATAAGGATACTCTATTTGGACGCTATATACAGGTAATTAATTACACTGACGAGGCTATAGGGCTTTTCATTGAGAAACTTAAAGAATATGGCTTATATGAGAATTCGCTAATAGCGATATACGGAGATCATAAGGGCATTTCCAACGGCGTTCCGGAAAACGACAGACTTATGTCAGACCTTCTGGGCAAAGAATATACTTTTGATGAATCTCTCAATGTACCGCTTATAATACATATTCCCGGTACCGATATCATAGAAACAAATACCATAGTAGGAGGACAAATGGACTTTCTGCCAACTATGCTTAATTTGCTGGGAATAAAGGAAATCAGGCCAAAGATTTTTGGTCAGGACCTAGATCGGAAGAGCACA
>JAQVFD010000033.1 GCA_028697435.1 Clostridiaceae bacterium | reverse complement strand
TCCTAATATACCACCGGAGTTGATCCGGGAAGGATTAGGAATGCGATGAACCAAGTCAGGAGACCTGCCTGAATCTGAAGCTTACCTACGAGAGATAGGGAGGTGCTGAAATAGCATTTTTGTTCCTTCTGTTTGGTAGAGGGAACTTTTTTATTGAACACAATACATGGTATCCGGATATGTATGACAACCTGCGTAATATTTGAATTGGAGGTTTTTATATGAAAAAGCTTATAATGCTAATAGTTGCATGCGTAATAATGCTAAATATTTTTGGATGTTCTGATTCTCAGCAAGTTAAAGAATCTGTTGATGGGGATAAAATCGAAGTCTTGGATTTGAAGGGCAGGAGCATAATCCTTGATAAAATCCCTCAGAGGATAGTCTCTCTGTCACCATCGAATACGGAGATACTTTTTGCCCTTGGTGCAGGGGATAAGGTAGTCGGAGTAACCAGTTACTGCGATTACCCCGAGGAAGTCAGTAAAGTAGAAAAAGTGGGAAACTTTGATGAACCGAATATGGAGCTTATTAGGAAAGTTCAGCCTGATGTGGTGATGGCAGGCTATGTAAAAAAAGAAACTGTAGATGCTCTTGAAAATATGGGCATTCCTGTAATTGTTACTGAAGCGGAAAGCTTTGGGGATATATACCAAAGTATAAGTGTCATAGGAGAGATAACAGGAACTGCTGAGGAAGCTCTTAAAATCGTAAGCGAGATGAAGAATAGGATTGCTGAAATAGAGGCAAAGACAAAGGATAAGGATAAACCTAGGGTTTTTTATCTGGTATGGAAAGATCCGCTATTTACAGCCGGTTCGAACACCTTCATAAATGATGTAATAAAAGTTGCCGGCGGAATAAATGTTGCCGAGAAAATTGACGGTTGGGGGAATTACAGTACCGAAGAGATGATTAAGGATAATCCGGATATGCTTATAGCTGCTCTTCACTCTACGGATGAAGGAATGACCAAGGAGGACCTGTCCAAGGACAGAATATTCAGCCTGTTGGAATGTGTAAAACAAGGAAAGGTATATGTAATGCCCGACGATAATATAATATCCAGGCCGGGACCAAGGATAGTACTGGCTATAGAAGATATGGCAGAAGTCTTACATGGAGAATAGACAACAGGTTACGGGGTACGAGGTACGGGGTTGCGGGGGTGAGTGCGAGTGGATTATCAGATAAGTGTTAAGGATCTGAGCTTCAGCTATAATCTGAAGAAGGTTCTTGAGCAGGTGGATATAAATATCAGTAAGGGGAGTTTTTTTTGTATTGTAGGACCTAACGGGTCGGGGAAGAGTACTCTCCTTAGGGTTATCTCAGCGGCACTTAAGCCCCGGGAGGGGGTTGTGATTTTTGAGGGCACAGACATTAATGAAATGAAGATTCGCTCTATTGCCAAGATGCTTTCTTTTGTGCCTCAGAATACCTCTCTTGAATTTGACTTTAAGGTTTCTGATGTTGTGCTTATGGGGAGGTATCCTTATGTAAACAAACTTAAAGGAGAGACAACTCAGGATTTTGAGATTGCAAAAAGAGCTATGGAATATACAAATATAGCGCACTTAAGAAGCAGAAATTTCATGGAGCTTTCCGGGGGAGAGCGCCAACGGGTTATTCTTGCTCAAGCTTTAGCCCAGGATACTGACATACTTATTCTTGATGAACCGGTATCTCATTTGGATCTTCAACACCAGGTGGAGATATTGAATCTTATTAAAAAGATGTGTGTCGATAGGAAACTTACTGCGATTACTGTTCTCCATGACCTGAATATGGCTTCTGCATACAGCGACTATATTATTATGATGAAAGACGGAAAAATCAAGGAGCAAGGTACTCCCTTCGAGACCTTGACTGCTGCCAACATCAAGAAAATATTTGATATCGATGTATATGTTACAGTTAGCCCGATAGGAAACAAGCCTTACATATATGCTCTTACCAAGCCGAGTATAGATAAAAAAGGAATACGTATTCATGTCATATGCGGGGGAGGAAGCGGCAGTAATATAATAGGCAGTCTGTACTCCGAGGGATATGATTTGAGCAGCGGGGTACTGACTATAGGAGACCTTGATTGGAAAATCTCAAAGGAAAATGATGTGCAGATAGCGGAAGAAGTGCCTTTTGTAGGGATATCTGAAGAGGCCTATGCAAAGAATAAGGAGCTAATCGCATCAGCTGATGCAATAGTGCTAACCGGACTATATCTGGGAAAATCAAACATAAAGAACCTTGAGATTTTGCTGGATAAGGAAATGAAAAGCAAGCCTTTATTCATACTTGAAGATGAGAACTTTGCAGACAGGGATTACACAGAAGGCGCTGCAGCCAAGCTTTACAGGAGTATAAAGGCAGGGGGCAATGTAATTCTGACAGACAGCAAAATGCTGAAGGAAGAAATAATAAAGGCGGTAAGAACTCATGGGAAGAGGCAAGAATAGGAACCGACTGTTATTAATATTACTGATAGTATCTCTTATACTATCCTTGATTTTTGCAGCATCGACAGGGGCTGTAAAAATAGGTGCAGCGGAAATAATAGCGACAATTACTAAGGGGCATGACACTGTCAACGCTTCAATACTTTTGGACATAAGGTTTCCGAGAGTTCTGCTGGCAGCTGTTTTAGGAGCGGGGCTTGCTGCTGTCGGAGGAGTCATGCAGGCTATTTTCAAGAATCCTTTGGTGGATTCATATACCTTGGGGATGTCTTCCGGAGCGGCTTTAGGCGCGGTAATTTCTATTATAACAGGCTTGAATGTAAGTGTTTTGGGTATGGAGACCACAGGTATATTTGCATTTATTGGTGCTGTTCTTACACTATTCTTCGTATATAGTCTTGCATATACAAGAAACAGGATGTCTATCAATTCCCTTCTGCTGGCTGGTGTTGCCGTGAGCTACTTCCTGGCATCGGTGATATCCTTTCTAATGATGCTAAATCGCAATAAAATTGAGCATATAGTATTTTGGACAATGGGAAGTTTGTCTATGGCAACATGGGATGAGGTTTTTATATCTGCTGTTTTGATAGTACCCTCATTGATAGTGCTTTTATATTATACCAGGGAGCTTAACATACTTGTAATGGGAGAAGATGCGGCTCATCATCTTGGAATTAATACCTCCGCATTGAAAAATATACTGCTTATTACCTGCGCAGTTATTGTCGGCAGCGTGGTATCTACCGGAGGAACAATAGCATTTTTGGGACTGGTTGCCCCTCACATTATCAGACTGATTATAGGGTCAGACAATAAAAGGGTTATACCTTACTCGGCACTTTTAGGCTCAATACTTCTTATATTGTCAGATACCGCGGGCAGGGTGCTGATTCAGCCGTCAGAGATTCCGGTGGGAGTGATGACTTCGATAATGGGCGGTCCCTTTTTCATATTCCTGTTGCGAAAGCAGAGGAACTGAATAATGTGATCTTCAAAATTTTATATTTTCAAGTCAAATTTTTTTAGCTTTCGAGAGATAGTAGATCTATCTACATTCAAAGCCTGGGATAGTTCCTCAATGCTCTTGAAAAATGGGAGCTTTGATTTCAGCAGTTTTTTTTCAAAAGCATCTATCTCTTCCTTCAAGTCAACAGGATAAGAATTATTATAGGCCAGCATGTCCAACTCAGATTCTGGGAAGAGGGGAGCGATTTGATCGGCGGAAATAATATCACTATCGGAAATTATCAGAATCCGCTCCATCATATTTTCAAGTTCTCTTACATTTCCCGGCCATTTATAACGATATAGGAGCTTCCAGGCAGAAGCCTGAAAAGAAACATTCCGATTGTACTTTTTATTCAAGCGGGAAAGAAAGTGTTCGCACAGAGGGCGGATACATTCCTTTCGATTTCGCAGAGGCGGGAGAACTAAAGGAACAACATTGATACGATAAAACAGATCCTGGCGGAAGGTGCCCTGCCGGACGGCCTCTTCAAGATTGATATTTGTTGCGGTTATGATTCGGGCGTCTACAGGAATGTACTTCGTTCCCCCGACTCGCATGATTTCTTTTTCCTGGATGGCACGAAGAATTTTTGTCTGTAGGTGAAGGGGAAGAATTCCGATTTCATCGAGGAAAAGGGTCCCACCGTTGGCCAGTTCAAACAAGCCGACTTTGCCTTGAGCGAGAGCTCCGGTGAAAGCCCCCTTTTCATAGCCGAAGAGCTCGGATTCCAAGAGATTTTCCGGGATGGCAGCACAGCTGATTTCTATAAAGGGACCTTTACTACGGCTACTGTGTTCATAGATGAGTCTTGCCAGAAGACTTTTCCCTGTGCCGCATTCCCCCTGAATGGATACCGTAATATCCAATGGAGCCACTTTGACGACGGTATTGAGCAGCTCTACCATGCAACTGCTTTGGGATATCATATCTCCCTGAAGCAAGTTTTTAGCCCGGTAATATGCGATCTCGTTTTCAAAATGCTTCTGTTTTCGAGCTTCCCGGGCGATAGCGTCTTTAAGGTCGTTTAATTCTGTGATGTCCCGTTCAGTCAAGATAACCTTTGTAAGCTTACCCTCTTCAAAATAGGGTATGCCGGTGACCAGCAAATCACATTTTTGCGTAGCGTTTTTCTGCATTAAGGAGAAGGGCATTCCGGTTCTTACAACTTCAAAACAGACGGTTTCAGCACTGTCAAACATTCCTTTTGCAATCAGCTCCAGTACATTTTTGTCTATCAGTTCTTCCTTGGTGTATGGACAGTTATCTACCGAAACTTGATTGAGCATTAAAATAGTGCCATCGCTACCCATAATTGTAATACCGTCCATAATGCAGTCAATAAAATACTGAAAATTATTCATCAAATTATCTTTGTTGGGACAACTATTACAGGGTTCTTTCATAAATTGTACTCACCTCTGACATTATTCTAAAAGAAATTATGGACAATTGCAATAACAATAACAGAAAATTCGTGCAAATATGCATGGATTGCTTGCTTTTGCACGGTATTAGCATCGGCGATCAGAGGCAAAAAAGTATAATACTTACTGGAAATGTATCTATTCTGCGGTTTCACAGGACAGCAAAAAATTGAGGCAAAAAATAAATAAATGGCATGAAGCTTGCTTTTTATAATAATACCAAAATAGTTAACTTTATGTTCACTGAATCTACAGCAAAGGGGTAATTGTCTTTTGGAGAATGGTATTTAAGGAGGAGATATGGTTGAATCGAATGAATTTAGAGCTTGAGTGGATTAACATTCGAGACGTGCATTTCGGATTAGAGGATAGCATTGAAGACGGCATCTTGACAATCAATAAGGAAGCTTTATTGGAAGCTGTTAAGAATCCTATTTTTTCTTCCATTGATGTTGAAATTGCCAAGCCTGGCGAATCTGTCAGAATCATCACGGTCAAGGATGTAATTGAACCTCGCATCAAAGTTGAAACAAAAAGTTGCTTTCCCGGGATTATCGACGGATATGAGATGTGCGGAGAGGGGACCACAAGAGTCTTGAAGGGATGCTGTGTGACAACCACCGGAAGAATTATTGGGTTCCAGGAAGGAATAATAGATATGTCCGGTCCCGGTGCGGAATATTGTCCCTATTCCAACTTGATCAATATCGTATTGGTGGCGGAGCCCGCTGATTCGGAGCTCAGTCCTATTCTACATGAAAGGGCTATCCGTATTTTAGGGGTTAAAGCTGCGACGCATATCGGGCGAATAGGATTGAAATCCTCTGCTGTAGATGCAAAGAAAGAATACAAGATGACTAAATTGGTTGACCATACTTCATTGCCGAAGGTCGCTTATTTACAGCTTTATATGGCACAGGGCCTGTTGCATGACGATTATGTTTATGGGATGGATGCAAAGACATTGCCCTCTATGATGATGCATCCGAATGAACTGCTGGATAGTGCAATCGTGTCGGGAAATTGTGTTACTTCAAGTGATAAAACTACGACTTATGACTTCCAGAATCACCCCGTAATTGAGCAGTTATATGAACGGCACGGAAAAGATCTGGAATTCGCGGGTATGGCGATATCTCCCATCAGCACGGTTTTGGCAGAAAAAGAAAGAGGCGCTATGGTGTCAATTAACCTGATATCACAGTTGAATCCGGATGTGGTCATTATCAGTCAGGAGGGCGGGGGTAACCCGGAGGCAGATCTGATGCTCTGCTGCGAACGAGCAGAAAAACGAGGAATCAAAACAGTTTTATTAATGCATGATAATCCGGGGGCGGACGGAACATCAGAACCTTTGGCAAACACTTCTGCCATGGCGGATGCTATTATTACCACGGGTAATGACAATGTCTACCTGGACTTGCCTAAAATGCAGAAAAATATTGGGCATATTGACGCGTTAAGACTCTTGTCAGGCAGTCCTGATGACTGTGAGGAAAAGGATGAAAGTATCAGGACGGGTATTTTGGTGATAATGGGTGCTGCAAATGAGCTGGGAGCCGGCAAGCTCTGTTCAATTGAATATTAAAGTAGCAAAGGAGGCAGAAGCAATGAGAGTAATTCATTATCTCAATCAGTTTTTTGGTCAGGTGGGTGGTGAAGATGCGGCATATACTCCACTGGAAGTGAGACAAGGATCCTTAGGACCCGGTAAAGCCTTACAGGCTCAGCTTGAAAACGCTGAAATTGTAGCTACAGTCATTTGCGGAGACAACTATTTTGTAGAAAATACTGATACAGTAGAGAAGCAGATGGCAGATATAATTAGCAATTACCAGGCGGATATTGTAATAGCGGGACCTGCATTCAATGCAGGACGTTATGGAATGGCTTGTGGAAATGTCTGCAAGATTGCATTCGACGAAGGCATCATTGCTATATCTGGCATGTATAAGGAAAATCCGGGTCTGGATATCTATAAAGTTTATGGTTATATATTCCCCACGGAGATAAATGCAAAAGGGATGAAGGATGCTATTGCCCAGATTGCGAAATTTGCAAATAAGATCGCCAGGGGTGAGGAAATTCTATTCTCGGAAGATGAGGGCTATTTCAAAAGAGGAATCCGAAAGAACATCTGGAAAGAAAAATCTGGAGCTGAACGTGCCGTCGACATGGCTATTGCAAAGGCTTTGGGTCAGCCCTATAAAACAGAAATTGTAGTCCCGAACTTCGACAGAATAGTACCCAGTAAGCCAGTGCTTGATTTGAGCAGAGCAAAAGTAGCTCTTATTACATCCGGAGGGATTGTGCCCAAAGGGAACCCGGACCGCTTGGAGGCTCTATCCGCATCCAAATGGATGGAATATACTGTTGATGACTTTGGAGGCAATTATGATTTGAAAGAAAGCGAGGTTGCCCACGGAGGCTATGACCCTGTATACGCCAATGAAGATGGAAACCGGGTACTCCCGGCAGATGCTATGATAGAGTTAGAGCGAACCGGATATATCGGCGAGTTCTACAGGAAAATGTTTGTGACTGTTGGAAATTGCATGGAAGTATTAAAGGCTGCAAGGTATGGGAAAGAAATGGCAGCGAAGTTAATTGATGAGGGTGTCAGCTGTGCAATACTGACCTCTACGTGAGGAACGGACACACGTTGCGGTGCAACGTTGGCAAAGCAGATCGATGAGGCGGGGATACCGATTGTTCACCTGTGTACTATTGTACCCATTTCCAAATCAGTAGGTGCTAACCGGATCTATCCAGCTGTGGCGATTCCCCATCCTGCAGGATTCCCCCATTTGAACAAGGAAGAAGAAAAGAAAGCACGGCTGGAGCTGGTCAAGAATGCCCTTATGACTGTTACAGTAGGAATAAAAGAGCAAACGATATTTAGAAAAGAATAGAATGGTTTATGTTTTCAGCTGTTATGATTGATGAAAACAACTTCTTCAGTTTTGGGAGAGTGAGATGAAGTACATAGCTATTACAAACAATCCAAGAGTGGATGTACTCAAAAAAGAGAAAGCAAAACAAGTAGAGATAGTATATTGTAATGATACAGTCGAACAGATCGTGATGAAGGCAATTTTATTGCTGGCTCAAGGGGGATGTACTCTTGCGGCGGACCCTATGGGAGGCAGAAGGGCAAGGCCTTTTCCCTACCTGACAATAATTCTCAAGGCATCGGATACGAAGATATTACATGATAAAGATATGAAGAGACTGGAAGATTACAAAGCCTTGGATGCAAAAAGGAAAGATATATATGAAACCTACACAGAGACTTTGAAAAGAGACTATCAGATATTGGATGCTTCATTGACCGAGACCGCTTTCATAGGGATCAGCAAAAATTTGGTCGGAAGCGTTTAAATGGAGGTGAGAATTAAATTCACAATAAAACAAGATTAAGCATACATGTATTAAATAGTTGAAGGAGGAGTTAATTATGATTATCGGATGTCCCAAAGAAATGAAAACATTAGAAACACGTGTAGCTCTAACACCTGATTGGGTAAAAACATTGAGTAGTTCCGGCCATAAAGTGATTATACAGAAATCTGCCGGAGCAGCTTGCGAATTTAGTGATGAAGCATATGCTGAAAATGGTGCCGAAATCGTCAATACCATTGAAGAAGTGTATAGCAGAGCGGAATTTGTTGTTAAAGTAAAAGAGTTAATGCCTATGGAATTCAATCTAGTAAAAGAAAATCAAATAATAATGGCTTGGTTCCATTTGGCAGAAGATGTGGATAATGAAATGACTCAAGTATTACTGGATGCTAAATCTATAGCTTTAGGCATGGAACTGATAGTTTTACCGGATGGGACAAGACCAACAATAAAACCAATGAGTGAAATAGCCGGAAGTCTTGCGATACTTGAAGCTGTTAAATATTCTCAATACGGATATGGCGGTAAAGGGATACTATTAAGAAAGCTTTCTGGACTTCCATCTCCAAAAGTTTTAATATTGGGTGGAGGGAATGCCGGACTTAATGCGGCTCAAGTTGCTATCGGATTAGGGTTAAGTGTAACAATCGCAGAAACTTCATGGAAACGTATTGCAGAATTAAGGTATATGATTCCTCAGGCTGATGTAGTCTATTTTGAGAGACAATTGGTAACCAAGTTATTTACTCAATGTGACGTATTCCTTAATACTATATATACAGAGCCGGGTCAGTCTGTTGTTATTACCAGAGATATGGTTAAAGGGATGAAAAAGGATGCATTGATAATAGACATTGTTGGTGGAGGAATAGTAGAAACTTCACATTATACATCCCTTGAAGATCCGATATATTACGAAGAGGGTATCCTTCATTACAATGTTGCAAACATGCCTGCTCTATGCCCAAAAACTTCTACAACCGCCTTATTATTATCGTCAGGGCCATACATTTCCGAAATTGCAGATAAAGGCTTGAAGAAAGCTTTAATAGATGACCCTAGTCTCAGAAAAAGCATATTTACGCTAGGCGGAAAGATAGTTCACAATGAAGTAGGAATTAATCAAAATATGCCCTATACACAATTTGACATCGATATGCTCCAGTGAAAAAACTGATATTATTTGCAGCTTATGAAATCTGCAAATGAATCTATGAATAGAAAGTGCGAATTTTTATGTGAGATACAAAAGCTTATAATCTAAATCATACTTTAAATGAAACAACAAAAATTCTTGATATCGTGAAATATGTTTATATTATGAAAGGGGATAAAAAATGGATAGTTCTGTATATTTTGGACCTCTCAGCTTGATTCCTGCTATAATAGTTTTTGCGTTTGCGTTATATACAAAGAAAACTTTTGAGGCTTTATTACTTGGAGCTATTACTGCTTATATAATGGTTTTCAAGGGAGCATTCCTCAGTAATGCCATTGATGTCATGTATAGTATTTTAGCAAATGCAGATACCCAATGGGTTTTCCTGGTATGCGGTCTTTTTGGCTTTCTATTGGCAATGCTGGAAAAATCCCATGGCTCATTCGCTTTTGCTTCAGTTATGAACAAATATTTTAAGAGTAAAAAGGCGACGCTGGTTGCTTCTATATTCCTCGGTTTAATTATTTTTATTGATGATTATTTAAGTGTGTTAACTGTTGGTTCTTCTGTAAGGCCTGTAGCAGACAAAAAAAGAATACCGAGAGAATCGTTAGCATTTATTGCCCAAGGGACTGCAGCTCCTATTTGCCTTCTTGCTCCTGTTTCCACCTGGGCAGTTTTTTGGGCTGGCATATACGGGAACCAAGTAGAATGGCAACCTCTGGGTGATGGTATGAGTCTGTTCACCAAATCAATTCCCTTTGTTTTCTATTCATATGCTATTCTTATTGTTATGTTCTTATTTGCATTGGGTAAATTGCCATTGATCGGCTCAATGAAAAGCGCGCACTTAAGGGTTGAAAACGGAGGAAAGACATATTCAGAAGCCAGTGAAAAATACAATACCGAACCAGAGGACATGATAAATGATGAAATAGATGTAAGAGGGTTTCTAAATTTCCTTATACCTATAGGAGTACTTATTGGTGTGTCGGTTTGGAAAAGTGACTTGCTAATCGCAGTTATCATTGCAATAGTTGTATGTATTATTATGTACCTGCCAACAAAAATTATGAGTTTCGATACCATCAGCTCATGTTTTGTCAAAGGGTTTGAAACTATGCTGCCAATGTTCTTCATAGTATTTGGAGCTTTCTTCTTCCAGGACGCAGCAGCAAAAGTAGGATTGACCGCCTACGTAGTTGATTCAGTAAAGCCATTAATGAGTTCGCATTGGTTACCTGCAATAACATTTGCCGTTATTTCCTTGATAGCTTTTATAACCGGCAGCAACTGGGGCGGACCAGCAGTAGTAGTACCTATGGTTGCTCCTCTATGCGCGGCTGTCTCGGCAAATCCTTTGCTAACACTTGGAGCGATTTCATCTGCTTCTGGATTTGGAGCTCATTCAGCAATTTTTGCAGATAATACGGTGTTAGCCTCAACTGCCACTAAGCTAGACAATACCGATCATGCTTTTTCACAACTCCCGTATACACTTATCGCTTTTGCAATTGCATTTATAGCCTTTGTAATTATGGGTTATATTCTCTGATTATCTGTCTATAGATCATCTATAAGAGAGGTAAAAATCAATAGCACATTCATAAAGAGAGCCCGACATGTTTCCATGTTGGGCTCCTAGAATTATTCATTAAGAGTTAAGTAATAGAAATCGTAACAATAGAGAGACTTATGCAAGTTTTTGTGAGGGTCTCAAGGTAAATTCCCGCAAACTACACGCCCATCACAATCTCTTTCATGCATTGGATGGTATAGTCGATATCCTCTTTTGTAACATCATTGTTGGTGACGAATCTCATTAAGCCGCCTTCGACACCGTTTATCTTTATTCCTTTTTTAAAGAATTCATCAACAAGCTTGTCAGGGTTTACTCCTGTCCCCTCCATATCAAAGAAAACCATATCAATTTGAACATCATCATAATCCAGCTTTATCCCCGGTATCGACATAAGCTGTTTTGCAAGATATTTAGCATTTTCATGATCGACGTGAAGACGCTTTGACATTTTCTCCAAAGCAATAAGACCTGCAGCAGCAAGTATTCCTGCCTGGCGCATTCAACCGCCAAGTATTTTGCGGTTCTTTCTTGCCTTTTCTATGAACTCTTTGCTGCCTGCAAGCATCGATCCTACAGGAGCGCACATGCCCTTAGAAAGACAGAACATCACAGAATCTGTATATTGGGTAATCTGTGCCGCTTCCGTTTTCAGATATGTTGCCGCATTGAAAAGTCTTGCACCGTCAAGGTGAACAGGAATGTTGTGATTCTTGGCTATTTCATATATCTCTTTCATTATCTCAAGAGGAACAACGGTTCCGTTTGATAATGCGTTTTCCATGCAGATAAGTCCTGTTTCAGGGT
>JAQVFD010000292.1 GCA_028697435.1 Clostridiaceae bacterium | reverse complement strand
TTTTTAGTGATGAAGATATGAACTGGATGATTGGTGATCCGGTATTCTACCAGAAATGGTCTCATTTGATGGTCCAAATCATCGCAAAAGGAAATCGTATAAAAATCATCCATGATTTGACCCGTGGTCTCGATGAAATATTGTCTTCCATTCAGCTTTGGATTCCCCTTTATTTATCCGGAGCCATTGAACCCTATTATTATCCCAGGAAACGAGACGGCATCTATAAAAGATCACTTTACATTGCCCCCGGATTGTGTGCCGTTTCCTCAACCTCTATCGGAACGATGACCGCTGACGAGTCCACCGCAGTTTTTCACCAGGACCTTAGAATGGTAGAAGCCCTTGAGAATGAATTCAATCATTATCTAAATCTATGCAAACCTCTTATGAGCATTTTTACTCCTGATAGACACCAGGATTATCTGTCCCTTCTGGAATCTTTTGAAAGCGAGAATGCTCCTACCATATTTAAAACACAGCATCTTTCCATGCTCTCCATGCCCGAAGTCTTAATTGAGTCCGTGTTATTAAAATATTATAAGGCAAGCTCTAATGAGAACAAAAGTTTTTACTACAAAAGACTGGAGAATTTTCGAAAAACCTTAAAAAGAAATGACTTTACGGAAATTTTCAGTATTCCGAGAGAAGAAGCTCTGGTGGCGAGCAAAGTGAAAATCAACCTTCCAAACCCCTTTGAATCCATTGAAGCTTTCTACACACCTGATGAATACCGCCGGCATTTCGATCATGTGGCAGTCTTGAATAAGCATTATGACAACTACAATGTCTGCATTGAAAAAAACGAGTGTAGTCTGGGATACACTCTCTATGCGAAAGAAGGTATAGGTATTATAGTATCTAAAACTACAATACCTGCTGTTGTTCTTTTTATTCAGGAAAGCAATTTATTTGCCGGATTTTGGGACCTTCTTATTGAAATGAAAGAGCAAAATAAGGAATGAAAAGATACTTGCTTATCACTTTTCTCCCCCCTTATTTCACACTGCCTTTCTTATGACTATAAGCAATACTATTTTTCTTCCTCTATCATTTCCCCTATCTGTTGTTTTACATTCTCCGGCAATGTATCTATCAGATAATTCCGGTCTTTTCCCTGTGTTTTTTGATACTCTTGCATTATTCTTCTATTAGCCTCTTCAATCTCGACCTTAAGTTCTCTGGCGGATAACAAGGAGCACCCTGCACCCCTTACGATTATCTGCTGCAAACCGTCCGATGTAGCAACTGCAATATTATATTTCTTCTGATTATCATGGGCAAATTTTTCAATATACTGGTCCGCCGTTTGTGCCTCTTTAGTATATACCAAGTGGATATTATGATAGTCGGTCATTTCCTCCCTATGCCCGTGAACACGGTAAGCATCAAATACAACAATAATTTGACATCGTCGCACCCATTGATATTTACTGAGAGAATCAAGCAGTTCCATTCTGGCACTGTCAATATTCTCATCTGCAAGTTCTTTCAGTTCAGGCCATGCATAAATAATATTGTAGCCATCCACAAGGAGATACTCTTCTTTGATTTCCTTCTGTCCGCTAACATAGGAAGCCCGTTCATAATAGCTGTCAATTGCAGTTTTTCGTCTTTTCCAGGCAGACTTTTTCCCTTGGTTCCCATAGTAGGTTTTATTAATAATGTGGTCTATCTCCTCAAGACTGATCCAACGCTCTCCTTCCGGTTTTGTTTTCCCTGCTGCTGTCTCTCTGAATAAATCATCTTTTTCCTGTAAATAGCTTTCGACATGCATATGATTCTTTACCTCATCCCAATCCACTAAAAATCCTGCCCCATTTGCACAAAATACGGAACCTGCAGGATTTTCCATGTCTCTTTCCCAATCGTACCCGATGCTTTCAATGACTTCTTCGGTATTGTGGCAGGGTTCGTAACCTTTCAGGCTGCAAAACAGCCTGCCAAGGCCTTTGGTATAGGCTGTTACATCATTCTGATAATTCCTCATTTCAATAACAGGAGCACTTCCCGTAAGAACTGCTGTTCCGGACTTTATCTGTAATAGCTTGCTGCTGCCGTTCATTTTTTCAATATCACTCATAGCTCTTCCTACCATCTTCTCAGGCAGTTCCAGTTGATATTCATAATATGGCTCAAGCAATATGGATTCTGCCGACATTAAGCCTTGACGCACCGCACGGTAGGTAGCCTCTCTAAAGTCACCGCCTTCTGTATGTTTGTTGTGAGCTCTGCCTGAAACAAGAGTAATTTTCATATCCGTAAGCGCCGAACCTGTCAGAACACCTATATGCTCTTTCTCCTGCAAGTGTGTCAAAATAAGCCTTTGCCAGTTTTTGCCCAAAACATCCTCACTGCATCTGGTTTCAAATTGCAGACCACTTCCCGGATCACCCGGCTCCAATAACAGATGAACCTCCGCATAATGTCTTAATGGCTCAAAATGCCCCACTCCGTAAACTACATTGTCAATTGTTTCCTTATAGATAATACGTCCGGTATCGA
Organism: Clostridiaceae bacterium; assembly: GCA_028697435.1. Classification (GTDB taxonomy): domain Bacteria; phylum Bacillota; class Clostridia; order Lutisporales; family Lutisporaceae; genus BRH-c25. The sequence continues at coordinate 280 of JAQVFD010000292.1, read as the reverse complement.
AAGATACCGGTATGCCAAAGCGGCTTTGTATCATACTCTGCAGGATCTCAATCTGCACTTCCCCCATCATACGAAGCTGAATTTCCTGCAACTGCTCATCCCAATAAACCTTAAGAGCCGGCTCTTCTTCTTCAATCTGACGAAGTTTTGGCATCATTTCTCTGGGATCGCAGCCTTCGGGAAGTATGATTCTATATATCAGTGCAGATTCCAATATTGGTGCCGGAGTGACTTTCTCTATTCCCAAGCCTTCTCCCGGCTTGGTAAGGCTTAATCCCGT
>JAQVFD010000291.1 GCA_028697435.1 Clostridiaceae bacterium | reverse complement strand
GATCCTGTGTATTTGCTAGATTATATCCTGTAAGCACCGCATCAAATTCTCCAGAATCTATGGCAGCTCTCACCGTCAAATTCTATGGATTTTATTTCGACACCGAACCCAACTTCCTCCAAGTTTTTCTTTATTTCCTCAGCAGCTTTTCTTCTGAATTCATTCTCATCATTGGTTATAAGAGTAAACCTGAGCTCCTGTATGGATTCTTCAACTTTTCTCTCTAATATACCGTCATTGTTTGAATCTGTAAAGCCCGCGGCCTTTAACAGGTTTTGAGCTTCAGATCTACTGTATCCATATTTCTCGGCATCAGTATCCTTAAGCCATGAATTCGGGTTTATGGGTACATCCGTAACTGTTGCATTCCCCAGCAAATATCTGTCAACAATTGATTTCCTATTTATCCCCTGAATCATTGCTTTTCTTACAGCTTTATCCTGAAATATGGTTTTATTATAATTCAAGCCTATAAAATCATAATACATAATTGAATACTTAAAAGCATTGACATCCTTCATTTCGCTGTATTTTTCCCAGTCATAGGAGGTTGTGTTCAATATATCCAGCTCTTTGGATTGAAAAGCTATAGAGAACGCGTCAACATCATTTATAAAAACTATGTTGATTTTCTCGACATATGGTTTTTCTATACCTATCCACTTATCATTATATATGAGCTCTAAAGATTTAAGCTTATTATACTGTGAAACCTTGAACATGCCGGTGCCTACCGGAACTGCATCCGGATTATTTTTATAAATATGCCGGGGTATTACGGGAAAGCTCAGCATATCAATTGCAGTTGCAAAAGGCTGGTCAAATGTTATTTCTATTGTTAAAGCATCTTTCACTTTATAAGAATAAATATGCTCTAAATTGCTCTTATATATAGAGTCTTCAGAAGCTTTAATAGTATCCAAAGAAAATTTTACATCATCTGCAGTAAAGCTTTCTCCATCGCTCCAAAGGACGTTGTCTTTCAGTCTTATAACGCACTTATTGGAGCCATCCTCGAAATTCCAGTTCTGTGCAAGAACAGGTATGATTTTCAGATTTTTATCATATTCAACAAGACTTTGAAAAATCAGTTTTGATATCTCATTATAGGACTTGCTTTTGTTAAGCAGTGGATTCAATGACCCCGGCTCCACAGAACTTACATTTATGGTTCCCCCTGCAACAGGCTCTTCATTTTCTACGGCAATTTCGGTTTCCTTCTGCACAACCGGCTCTTCACAAGACACTAAAGCAAAGGACATTATTAATATCAAAACCAGTAAAATGCTTTTGTTCTTCATTATCTGTTCTCCATCCTTTATCACACTGTTTAGCTATAAATTGAAAGCTTCCGATTTGTAAACAAACTTATAAATATTATAGTTTTTTCTAAGTTTTTCAATATAGTTTTTAGTCTCAGCAAACGGAATGGTATCCAGCGTCATACCATCGCTGCTCAAATTCTTGTCTTTAAGCCACTTGTCCACATTTCCGCGACCTCCGTTATATGCGGCAAATACTAATTCAAAGCTGCTTTTGTAGTAGTCCCTCAGATGTTTAACATACCAACTGCCAAGTAAAATGTTAACTTCAGGATCAAAAAGCATATCCTCTTCATAATTGCTCATATTGATTGTTTTTGCTATCCACTCTCCTGTTGCAGGTGTAATCTGCATAAGTCCCTTTGCGCCCTTCCTTGATTCTGCCTGAGGCTCAAAGTTGCTTTCTGTCTTTATGAGTGCTGCAAGCAGCAAAGGATCAATATTATTTATTTGTCCGTGCTTTATAATTGTTTCTTTATATTCTATTGGATATAAAAGCTTCAAAATGTTCGGCAAGCTAAGCACTGCAGCATATATGATCAATACTGCCGCAAGTAGCTTGATATACCTGAATTTCTTGATTTTAACCAAATACTGTTCTCCCCTCGTGACTTTACCCGAAGGGTTAAGTCATATAGAAATAATATTATTCCATAATTCTTCCAGTTTCTTTCCAACTTCCTCAATGGGTTTGCTATTATCTATTATCACATCTGCATACTTTTCCCTAACTTCGTTTGTAAACTGAGAGTTTATCCTGTTCTCTGCTTCTCTGTAATCAAACTTATCACGATTTATAAGTCTTTTTACCTGGGTCTCTCTGTCTACTGTAACAACCCAAACGCTGTCCACATATTTATGCAGTCCCACCTCAATAAGTATTGCGGCATCCACAACTATTACCTTAACTCCTTCTGACTTCAGCTCCCGAATTTTTTCCTTCAATCTGCTTATTATCTCAGGGTGAGTTATGCTATTTAACAATTCCAGCTTTTCTTTATCCGAAAATACAATACTTCCCAGCTTTTTTCTGTCAATTTCGCCCCTGGGCAGCAGTATATCTTCCCCAAAGCAACGAACTATTTTATTATATGCTATTTCCCCTTTTCTTACAACATCTCTGGCAAGTAAATCCGCATCAATAACAGCTGCTCCCAATTCTTTAAGTTTAGCGGAAACAGTGCTCTTTCCGCATGCAATTCCCCCGGTCAAACCTATAACCACAGCACATCCCACCTATTCCTATTTTGCATTATACCAGTTATCTCCGCTGCTTATTTCCGCAATTACCGGCACACTTAATTTGATGGCACTTTCCATACACTCCTGCACTAACTGTTTTACCTCCGAAAGCTCGCTTTTATGAGTTTCTACGATAAGTTCGTCATGTACCTGGAGTATAAGCTTGGATTTTAGGTTTCTCTTTTTCAATTCGTCATACACTCTAACCATTGCTATTTTTATCAAGTCA
>JAQVFD010000032.1 GCA_028697435.1 Clostridiaceae bacterium | reverse complement strand
TATAAGGATGTAAAAGCCTCTGATTGGTATTGTGGTTATATAGAAACGGCCTATGAGTATAAGCTTATTTCAGGGTGTACGGATGAATTCAGCCCCTTGGACAGGATTACAAGGGAACAGGCAATGGTAATGCTTGCAAGAGCAATGAGCATTACGGGGATAGGAAATACTTCAGAAAAGGCCGAAGCAGAAAAATTGCTGAGCAGTTTTATAGATTCCAATGAAATTTCAGGCTATGCAAGGAAAGAAGCAGCGGACTGTGTCAAAGCCGGTATAGTTACAGGCAAGTCTGACAGGATTGCTGCAAAGGGAAATATCACAAGAGCAGAGGCAGCTGTAATGATACAAAGGCTCTTGGAAAAATCAAATCTTATAGGTTAGGTGCCGGTCTTAACAGGTTGGCACCATAAGTTCAAACTGGTTTTTGTGATACTTAAGCACACCTTCATCTCTTAGCTTTGAAAGCTCTGCCGACATGGCGCTGCGTTCGACAAAAAGATAGTCGGCAAGCTCCTGACGGTTGAAAGGAATGCTGAAATGGTTGCTTCCCGCTTTCTTCGCTTCGACTGAAAGGTAAGCAAGAAGCTTTTCGCGGGTGGTGCGTTTTGAGACAAATTCAATTTTTTGTGTCAAGGATATATTTTTCATTGATATTATATTCAGCATGTTCTGAATGAGCCTGCTGTGAAAATCACAAGCTTTAGCACAGGGTGCGGCAAGCTTGCGGCAATCAATAAACAGAACTTCGCTTTCGGTAGATGTAATTACACTAACCGGAAGCATTTTTATTTCCGAATAGACAAAGGATTCTCCGAATAAATGCCCTTGGCTCACTTCGGCGAGAATGCTTCTGTTTCCATAATAGTCATCCTGAACAATCTGAACTTGACCCGACAGAACAATACCGAATTGCTTGATTTGGTCTCCACTGAAAAATATAGTCTGTCCCTTTTCATAATGAGCCCTATTTGCTGACAGGCATGACAACAGCGGAAGCAGCTCCAATGCTTCAATTCCTCTGAATAAAGCTACTGTTTTCAGTACATCCAAATATTTTTTCATAAAATCTCCTTCTGTTGGAATTCCAACAGATTAATTAATTTAATCATAGTAAACTTAGAACAGAAAGTCAACATATATATGTTTTACGCTAAACATTTTATACTAAATTCAAATAGCGTAAAACATTTTCCCTAATTCATATGTCGTGAAAAGTACATTATTTTAACACAAAATCAGAATCCTCAACTGATTTTGTAATGATAAATCTTTTTCACGAGATATATGTAATTGAATATAGTAGAAAGTGAGTGAATGAATATGATTCGAAAAATTATTAAAATCGATGAGAAAAATTGTAACGGATGCGGTTTATGTGCAGAAGCATGTCATGAAGGTGCAATCGGAATGGTGAACGGAAAAGCAAAGCTCCTCCGGGATGATTACTGTGACGGACTCGGAGATTGCCTGCCTGCCTGCCCGACCGGCGCTATAAGCTTTGAACAACGGGAGGCTGCAGAATATGATGAAGCCGCCGTACAGGAAAACAAACTGAGGAAACAGAAAGAAACATTGCCTTGCGGTTGTTCCGGTACACATGCGAGAACCATCCATAGGGAAAACGAATCCGAAACGGTTCTGAATGATGTAAGCGAAAATAAGAGCCAGCTTGCACAATGGCCTGTTCAGATTAAATTGGCGCCGGTTAAGGCACCGTATTTTGCAGATGCAAATCTCTTAATAGCAGCCGATTGTTCGGCATATGCTTATGGTGATTTTCATAATAAATTCATCAGAAACAAAGTAACCCTGATTGGCTGCCCTAAGCTTGACGAAGGGGATTACAGCGAAAAGCTGACAGAAATTATTAGGAGCAACAGCATCAAAAGCGTCACTGTTGTCAGGATGGAAGTTCCCTGTTGCGGAGGAATAGAAAATGCGGTAAAAAGGGCGCTTCAAAACAGCGGAAAGTTCATCCCATGGCAGGTAGTGACGATTTCAACCGACGGAGAAATTATTGAATAATAAAGGAGGAAAATCAATGAGTATGTTTTGTTATCAGTGTCAGGAAACAGCAGGTGGTAAGGGATGCACAGTGCGCGGTGTATGCGGCAAAACAGAGGAGGTCGCTAAGCTTCAAGATCTTTTGATTTACACCCTTAAGGGTATATCGGAAATCGTAGTCAAGGGGAAAGCGGATGTCAGCAAACTTGAGAATACAAACCATGAAGTACTCAGCAGCCTTTTCATGACAATAACCAATGCGAATTTTGACGATGGATCGATAGAAAAACAGATTAAGAAAATGCTCTCAATCAGAGATGCGCTTGCAAAATCAGTATCAGCAAAGAACTTACACGATGCGGCAACTTTTGCTGTGGATTCCAGAGAGTCAATGCTAAAGAAGGCTGCATCTGTCGGAATCATGTCGGTTTTAAACGAAGATGTGCGTTCTCTTCGGGAGATGATTACTTATGGACTTAAAGGAATGGCGGCCTATGCGGAACATGCGAAAAACATCGGTAAAGAAGATATTGAAATCATAACCTTTATTTATGAGGCTCTTGCAGCGACTTTGGATGACTCATTAACCGCAGATGACCTTGTGGCTCTGACACTGAAAACCGGTGAATACGGTGTTAAGGTTATGGCACTTCTGGATGAAGCAAATACATCAAGGTTTGGAATTCCTGCAATTACGGAAGTCAATATAGGTGTAAGGAATAATCCCGCTATTCTGATATCCGGTCACGATCTGACTGATCTTGAGCAACTGTTGGAGCAAACAAAAGGAACAGGAGTAGATGTGTATACTCACAGCGAGATGCTGCCCGCCCATTATTATCCGGCTTTTAAAAAGTATGATAACTTTGTGGGGAACTACGGCAACGCATGGTGGAAGCAGGTCGGGGAATTCGAGTCCTTCCATGGTCCCATTTTGTTCACCACCAATTGCATCGTGCCACCCAAAAGCGAAGAGGTTAGGGGCAGAATCTTTACGACCGGCTCAACAGGTTTCCCCGGCTGCAAGCATATTACGGCTGATGAGAATGGTAAGAAGGACTTTTCCGAGGTTATCGCTCTTGCAAAGACCCTTCCCGCTCCTGAAGAAATTGAAACCGGAAGTATTGTTGGCGGCTTTTCTCACAATCAGGTGTTAGCGTTAGCGGATAAGGTTGTTGAGGCTGTTAAATCCGGGGCAATTAAAAAGTTCTTTGTTATGGCCGGCTGCGACGGTCGTATGAAATCAAGAGATTATTATACAGAGTTTGCCGAAAAGCTTCCGAAGGACACCATAATACTCACTGCCGGATGCGCGAAATACCGTTACAACAAGCTTAAGCTGGGTGACATCGGCGGCATACCGAGAGTGTTGGATGCAGGTCAGTGCAATGACTCCTATTCTCTGGCGGTTATTGCGCTTAAGCTCAAAGAAGTATTCGGTCTTGATGATATCAATAAACTGCCAATTGCCTTTAATATTGCCTGGTATGAGCAGAAAGCCGTAATTGTACTTTTAGCACTTCTGTATTTGGGTGTGAAGAATATCCATCTCGGACCTACGCTTCCTGGCTTCCTGTCTCCCAATGTAGCTAAGGTTCTGGTCGAAAAATTCGGCATTGCCGGCATCGGAACAGTTGACAACGATATAGAACTGTTTATGAATGCTTAATTGCATAGAGGGCTATAAAATGGTAAAATAGCTATAAGCAAGCACCCTTCTGAAAACATGACAATTCGGAAGGGTGCAAAGCTTTAAGCGAAGGAGGCTGCAAATGCATATTCTTATATTTGTACTGGGTATGGTAACAGGTTTGTTTATTAATAAATGTATATGCAAAATACCCGAAGGGCAGGCAATTTCAATCAGATTTCCTATTTTGGAATTACTTAACGCTATTTTCTATTTACTCATATATTATAAATATGGCTTGACTCTTAATACAGCATTTTATTGTTTTATTACAAGTGTTCTTTTGATTATTTGTATTATTGACTATTACAGACAAATAATACCTGACGAACTTGTTATACTGATGTTAGTTGCAACGGTTATATATAAAGCAGCTTTATACTTTATTTATAAAACCCCGTTAATACTTTTGGACAGCCTGTACGGATTTCTGTTTGGGGGTATTTTGTTTCTTTTCATTGCAGTTGTGTCCAAGGGAGCCATGGGCGGAGGGGATGTAAAGCTTGTAGCTGTGCTGGGCATCATATTCGGGTTGAAAAATACTGTTTTAACCATATTGTCTGCCTTTATTATAGGAGCGACAGTTTCCTTATACCTGCTGATTTCAGGGAAGAAGGGAAGAAAGGATGCCATACCCTTCGGACCCTTTATAGGCATTGCCTTTATTATCACATTATTAACGGCTGTTTTATAATACAATGATATCCTCTAAACATGTAAGTAATTTAAGGAGGTGGAATATTTGTACCCGGGATATATAACGGATGTAAAAGGTATTAAAGTGGGACACAGTCAATCGGAGAAGGGCATGACCGGTTGTACGGCGATTATCTGTGAAAAGGGTGCCGTAGGGGGGGTGGATGTAAGGGGCTCCGCACCCGGAACCAGAGAAACGGATTTGTTGAAGCCCGAAAAAATGGTGGACAGGATCCACGGAGTAGTGTTGGCAGGAGGAAGCGCTTTTGGACTTGAAGCGGCTTCCGGAGTGATGAGATATTTGGAAGAAAAGGAAATCGGCTTTGATGTCGGAGTTACTAAAGTACCTATTGTGGCTTCTGCCGTTATTTTTGACCTGAACGTAGGAGATCATAAAATCAGACCGGATTTGGAAATGGGTTATGATGCGGCAAGGAATGCAACGGCAGAGGAAAGTGAACAAGGGAATGTCGGCTGCGGTTTGGGAGCATCCGTAGGGAAAATATTAGGCCCGGATTATGCTATGAAGTCAGGGCTGGGGAGCGCTTCTGTCAAGGCAGGAGAGCTTATGGTGTCTGCAATAATATCCGTAAATAGCTTTGGGGATGTTTATGAATATAAAACCGGCAGACAAATCGCCGGAGTATATGATTATAAAAAAAGAGAAATGCTGAATACATATGAAATAATGAAAAGGGAAAGAGCATCCTTAGGTTTTCCCATGAGGAATACGACTATAGGAGTAGTTGCTACAAATGCTGTGCTGACAAAAGCGGAAGCAAACAAATTAGCTTCAATGGCTCAGAACGGCTTTGCCAGATCAATCAATCCGGTTCATACCATGCTGGATGGTGACACAATATTTACTATGGCTACCAATGAGGTAAAGGGAGATATTAATCTTGTCGGCACTATGGCCGCTGAGGCGGTTTCTATGGCGATAACCAATGCAATAGTATATGCAAAATCTTGTAATGGATTAGTTGCCTGCAGCGATATTTAATTTTAACTTATTGTATTTCTGCTGAAATCCTATTATAATATTCTTGAAGCCAGCATCCGTAAGGAGTTGGACTGGATATGGTTATAAACTATATGTTTTACGACTGGTATCCAAAATATGGAACTAGAGCGGAGGTATTAAAATGTTAGCAGTAAAGAGATTTGACGTAAGAAAGTTGGTTATTGTCGGGGTATTGGGAGGTGTATCCGCAATCTTGGGCATGACGCCTTTGGGATTCATACCCGTAGGACCGACAAGGGCAACTATAATGCACATTCCCGTAATAATTGGTGCTATTATGGAAGGCCCGATAGTTGGTGCACTTGTAGGACTTATATTCGGACTCTTCAGTATCTTTCAGGCTTTAACCAATCCCACACCTGTATCCTTTGTTTTTCTTAACCCATTGGTTTCCGTTGTGCCAAGAGTGCTGATCGGTATTACTTCTTATTATGTATTTGCAGCCTTTAGCAATCTGGGGAACAAAAAAACCTTAGGCATTTTGAATGTCCTATGGGTAGCAATAATAGGCTATCTGAGCTATGGTATTTACAAAAATGTTGCAGATTTTCAAAGCGGTTGGTTAATTGCTATGAATATTGCTCTGATAGTTTTGACAGCAGCAATAGCATATTTAGCAAACCGGAAGTTCAGTGGTAAAGCACTGGATATTGTAATATCAGCCATTGTAGGGACAATGACCAATACAGGGCTGGTATTGGGTATGATATATATGATATATGCTGAAAGCTTTGTAAAGAGTATTGGACAAGATCCCGGTCTGGCAAGAAAAATAATCCTTGGGATAGGCATAGCCAACGGAATACCTGAAACAATAATTGCTATTCTGATAGTGACCAGTGTGGTGGGGGCTTTAAGAAGAGCTGAGTAGATAAGCTTCATGGTGCTAAATATTTACAACTTGAGCATCTTCTGTTAGTATAATGGCAGAAGATGCTTTTTCATTATTACATAATGGAAGGAGAGACATTAATGTACTCTGATAATAAAGTATGGATAGCTAAAGGGGATAATCCTATTTTTCTCTTACCCAGTCTGGCAAATCGACATGGCTTGATAGCAGGAGCCACCGGCACAGGGAAAACCATTACTCTCAAAGTAATGGCAGAGTCTTTCAGTGATATGGGAGTACCTGTTTTTCTTACCGATATTAAAGGAGACCTGGCAGGGCTGGCTGAGCAGGGCAGCGAAAACCCCAATATGACAGAAAGAATAGCTAAATTAGGGATAGAGGGATTCAGCTACAAATCATATCCCGTATGCTTTTGGGATGTATTTGGAAAGGGTGGTCATCCGGTTCGCACAACCGTTTCCGAGATGGGGTCTTTGTTGTTGTCACGGCTCCTGGGACTGAATGATACCCAGGAAGGGGTACTAAACATAGTATTCCGCGTAGCGGATGAGAACGGGATGCTGCTATTGGACATGAAAGATCTTCGTGCAATGTTAAACTATGTGGGTGAAAATGCAAAGGAATACACCTGGAAATATGGAAATGTCTCTGCTCAAAGCATAGGAGCAATTCAGCGCAGTCTGCTTGTCTTGGAGGATCAGGGAGGAGCACAGTTCTTCGGAGAGCCTGCCTTGGATATTTATGACTGGATCAGGAACGATTCCGAAGGGCGAGGATATATCAATATACTGCATAGCGTTGAGCTTTTCCACAGTCCTGCACTGTATTCCACATTTCTGTTGTGGATGTTGTCGGAGCTTTTTGAAATGCTACCGGAAACAGGGGATGTAAGTAAACCTAAGCTGGTATTTTTCTTTGATGAAGCCCATCTATTATTTGATGATACACCAAAGGCACTGCTTCAAAAGATTGAGCAGGTGGTAAGACTTATTAGATCCAAGGGGGTCGGAGTATATTTTATAACACAAAATCCTATGGATTTGCCCCAGGAAGTCTTGGGACAGTTAGGAAACCGAGTACAGCATGCACTTCGTGCTTATACACCGGCAGAGCAGAAAACCGTAAGAGCAGCGGCAGAGACCTTTAGGACAAATCCTGCCTTTGATACTGAAACTGCCATAACAGAGTTAGGAACAGGGGAGGCATTGGTATCATGCCTGGATTCCAAAGGGATTCCGGGTATAGTTGAGCGTGCATTCATTCTGCCGCCCCAGAGTAAATTCGGAACAATTGATGATTTTGCCCGCCTTCGGATAATTAATTCTTCATCTATGAGCGGAAAGTACGAAACCGAAGTGGACAGGGAATCTGCTTACGAAATGTTACAGGCAAAGGCAACCCAGGGTGAGATAGCTGAAAAAGAGGAAAAAGAACGCTTAGAGCGGCAAAAACAGTTGGAAAAGGAAGAGAAAGAGAGACAGAAACAGATGGAAAAGGAAGAAAAAGAGAGGGAGAGAGAGAAAAGAAGAGAAGAAACCCGTAAATATAGCAGAAAGACTTTAGCGGAAAGAGCTGCCGACAATGTAGTTGGAACTATCGGCAGAGAGGTTGGCAGAACTCTCATACGCGGAATACTAGGTTCATTAAAAAGATAAAAAAAGGGGGGCCCCCCTTTTTACGATCTATAGCTTCCGTTTATCTTTACATAATCATATGTAAGATCGCATCCCCAGGCAGTAGCCGAATATTCACCTTCCTTTAAATCCACTTTAATCGTTACGTATTCTTCTCCCATTATTCCGGAAGCGGTTTTCTCACAAAACTGAAGAGGTTCTCCATTGGCAATAAGCTGTATACAGCCTGCTTTACTTTCAAAAAAGATATCCACCTTGTCGGTCGAAAAATTCCCGCCGGAATATCCTAGGGCACAGAGGATCCTTCCCCAATTGGCATCATTTCCGAAAAACGCGGCTTTGGTCAGATTTGAACCAATAACGGATTTTGCTAGTATACATGCATCCTTGTACGAAACTGCATTTGATACAGTGCACTCGATTAGCTTTGTAGCTCCTTCACCGTCACGGGCAATCTTCTTTGAAAGCTCGGTGTTGAGGAGATCAAGAGCTTGTTTAAAAGCTTCGAAGCTTTCATCTGCGGATTCAATCAGCTTGTTATCCGCTGCTGCATTAGCCAGTATAATTACCATGTCATTGGTACTTGTGTCTCCATCCACTGATATCATATTGTAAGTTTTACTTACACTTTCACTCAATGCCTTCCGGAGCATGTCTTTAGTTATATTTGCATCAGTGGTGATAAACCCAAGCATTGTAGCCATGTTGGGATGTATCATGCCTGAACCTTTCGCAATACCGCTGAGCAGTACCTTTTTGCCCCCAAGCTCAACTTCGATGGTTACTGACTTTTCACATGTATCGGTGGTCATAATTGCCTGGATGGCATCCTTGCCGCCGCTATAGGATATATTCTCACATGCATTCCTGATTGCCGGCTCAACATATTGCATTGGAAGAGGAACGCCGATGACTCCGGTTGACGCCACCAAAACTGAGTCAGAGGGAATATTCAAGAGGGAAGCAGTTAGCGCTGCCATTGCAGCAGCATCCTTATGTCCCTGTTTTCCTGTGCAGGCATTGGCATTGCCGCTGTTTGCAACAATTGCCCGGATGCTGTCTGACCGAATATGCTTCATATCAAGAATCACCGGAGCTGCCTTTACCTTATTTGTTGTAAAAACGGCAGCAGCAACCGAAGGTTTTTCACTATATATTACACATAAATCCTTATTACCGTTTTTCTTTATTCCGCCGCTTACGCCGCTTGCCTTGAAATATGGCACATCTGTTATAGTCATATCTTTAATAATCTTCATTTATACAATCTCCTTTACAGTATGTTCGGCAGCATATCCAAGCCCATATGTTCACTTAATCCAAAAAGGATATTCATATTCTGCACTGCTTGCCCTGCAGCACCTTTTATTAGATTGTCTATTGCACTGACAGCTATAACCCTTTTTGTCCGCTCATCTACCCTTACAGCAATGTCACAGATATTTGAGCCCTTTACATATCTTGTCTCCGGAAGGGAATCGGTAATCCTGATAAAATTCTCATTTTTATAATAGCTTTGGTATAAGTCATAGAGCTCGTTCTGCGAAATATCCTTCTTGAGATTGCCGTAACAAGTTGCAAGTATTCCCCGGTTCATTGGTACAAGATGAGGTGTAAAGCTGAGAGTTATTTTCTCACCTGCCGCATCTGAAAGCTGCTGTTCAATTTCCGGTGTGTGTCTGTGAGTTGCAATACTATATGCCTTGACAGATTCACCACATTCACAAAATAGCGTTGAGACATTTGCACTCCTGCCGGCTCCTGAAACCCCTGATTTAGCGTCTATAATTATGGAAGTGTTATCAATGGTACCGGTGGACACTAAAGGTGCAAGAGCCAGAATGCTTGCGGTTGGATAGCAGCCGGGGTTTGCTACAAGGTTTGCGCTTGAAATACTGTCCCGGTAAAGCTCAGGAAGACCATATACTGCATATTTCAAAGCATCGGTGAGCCTATGGGTTACACCGTACCACTTCTCATAATTCATATGATCCCGAAGCCTGTAATCAGAGCCAATGTCAATGACCTTCACCCCGAGGCCAAGGGCTTTTTCCACCAGGTCAAAGGATTGACCATGGGGGAGTGCGAGAAATAATACATCGATTTTTGTAAGATAACTTCCCACATCTTGCATATCTATGCATGAATTGTCCAGAAAACCTCTGAGGTTTCCATAGACATCACTAAATTTCATATTAGAATAATTATGAGAAGATAAAAAAACAATAGACGCATTTTCATGCCGGGATAATATCATTGAAAGCTGATAACCCGCATAACCGGTTGAACCCACAACACCTACTTTTACCATACAAATCACCTCAATATTGTGTTTTTAAATATTATACATGTAAGCGGTTAAATATGCAATATTAATTATAAAAATTCACTAAATATATTGCATGAAAATGCAATTAGATGTATAATATGAACCATTAAGAATCAGAGGTGAGGAGCCAATGGAGTTAGGTGGTACAGTTGTTATTAAGTACGGCGGAAGCATAACCGGGAATAGTGCGGCAAGGTCTGCATTCATGGAAGATGTAAGCGTTTTGAAAAATGCCGGTGTGAAGGTTGTGATAGTACATGGAGGAGGACCTGAAATTAACAGTATGCTCGACAGATTGAACCTGAAAGGGGAATTTGTAAAAGGGCTGAGAAAAACAGATGAGGCTGCAATGGAAGTTGTTGAAATGGTACTGTCGGGAAGAGTCAATAAAGATCTGACCTCCGAGCTTATAACAAAGGGAATAGATGCTGTAGGAATAAGCGGCAGAGACGGAAATCTTCTTGAAGCGGAAAGGTTGTACCTTAATGATAACGGCAGTAAAGTCGATATAGGTTTTGTTGGTCAGGTGTCCAAGGTTAACGATAAGATATTAAGGGATTTGCTGACCATGGGATATGTTCCGGTTATATCACCGGTGGCAGGGGATAAAGAGGGTAAAGCATATAATGTCAATGCGGATTATGCGGCGGCGGCTATCGGTGTTTCAATCAGTGCAGACAGCGTTGTGTATTTGTCCGATGTGGATGGGCTGTTCAGGGATATTAATGACTCCAACAGTTTGATAAGCAGCATTACAACAGCGGAAATTGAAATGCTTGGGAAGGTAGGTGCCATATCGGGAGGAATGATACCCAAGATGAAGTGCTGTGTCGAAGCTATTGAAAGGGAGTAGCATCAGTATGCCTTATAGGCGGAAAGAAGCCCCATATTCTGCTGGAGCTTTTTCATGGCAAAGAGGCAGGGACAATTATTATAGGAGGGGAAAAATATGTCTAAGGAAAATATACTGAAAACTTATGCACGGTTTGATGTTACCGCAGTTCGCGGTAAGGGATGCCTGATTTATGATGTTAATGAAAAAGAATACATAGACTTTGTGTCGGGGGTAGCGGTAAACTGTCTGGGTCATTGTCATCCTTCTATTATAAATGCCATTCAGAAACAAAGCTGCAAGCTCATGCATGTGTCCAATCTGTACTGGAATGAACCTCAGATGGAGTTGGCTGACAGACTATGTAAGCTAAGCGGACTTGAGGGGGCATTTTTCTGCAACAGCGGTACGGAAGCTGTAGAGGCCGCTATGAAATTTGCGAGGAAGTACGGAAAGCTTAAAGGCGGTCCTTTAAAGCATGAAATAATATATATGAACAACTCTTTTCACGGCAGAACTATGGGGGCATTATCAGTGACAGGACAGGGGAAATATCAGAAGGATTATATGCCACTGATCCCGGGAGTTAAGAGTGTTGATATCAATGATGTTGAAAAGTTAGATACAGAGATGAATTCGAATGTATGCGCTATTATTGTTGAGCCGATTCAAGGGGAAGGGGGAATAATAGCTGCTGATAGTGCATTTTTAGAGGAAGCAAAGAAACTCTGTGAAAAATATGAAGCTTTGCTTATATTTGACGAAGTGCAGTGTGGAATCGGAAGGTTAGGGAGTTTATTTGCCTTTGAGAAGTTTGAGGTTAAACCCGATCTGGTATGTATTGCGAAAGGTTTGGGAGGGGGCTTCCCAATCGGTGCTGTTGTCGCATCAG
>JAQVFD010000290.1 GCA_028697435.1 Clostridiaceae bacterium | reverse complement strand
GCATTGAGTCTGAAGTACACAAATAAAGAGATAGGTGAAAACATAAGCACAACGGGAAGTGCGATTAAAGAACTGATAGACAAGTATGGAAGATAACTGTCTATCTGACGTGCCTGGCACCATGACTGTCTAAAATGCGGTCTTGACCGCATTTTTTTTATTCACTATTATCTATAATTTACAAAATTGTGTATAAAAAAATGTAGTTGGTAAAATAATAACCATTACAGACGATTATGTAAATTTAAGAAGGAGGTTTTACGTTGAAAGCAACCGGAATTGTAAGAAGGATAGATGACCTTGGAAGAGTTGTAATACCGAAAGAAATAAGAAGAACTTTGCGTATAAGAGAAGGGGATCCTTTAGAAATATTCACAGATAGGGAAGGTGAAGTAATACTTAAGAAATACTCCCCAATAGGGGAACTCAGTGACTTCTCAAAAGAATATGTAGAATCTCTTCACAGTTCCATGGAGCATATCACATGCATAGCTGACAGGGATACTATCATTGCCGTTGCGGGGGCACCAAAGAAAGAACTGCTGGAAAAGAGAGTAAGTCCTTCTCTGGAAAGAATTATGGAAGAAAAGGCAACAGTTGTTCTTAGCCTTACCGGAGAAAACAAAATGATCAACATATCTGCTGATGAAGAAGGTACGCCGAAGTATACTGCAGGGGTTGTAGCACCGATAATAACCCAGGGTGATTCTATAGGAGCAGTTTTATTACTTTCTAAAGATCCAAATATTCAGATGGGGGAACTGGAGATAAAGCTAGCTGAAACAGCCGCCAGCTTCCTCGGCAAGCAAATGGAGCAGTAATGAAGTATATACGAAGGTAGTAGTCGAATAGGCTGCTACTTTTTTGTTATGAGCATTTATGTTCTATTATGCTTGATATTTGGCTATATTAACTATATAAATACTTTTGTTAGTTATGTACATATATGTTAGAATAATTATGCTATAAGTTTTTTTGGGAGGTCAATAATGAGCTATCGCAAGCAATCCTTTATTAAAGGTGCTGCAATTCTTGCAGTCGCAGGGATAATATCAAAAGCACTGGGCGCCATATACAGAATACCTTTAGGAAGAATAATAGGCTCTGAGGGAATGGCATACTATCAGACTGCATATGATCTTTACATAATGATGTTGACAATTTCAGCTTATTCCATACCTATAGCCATATCTAAATTAGTATCGGAGAAAATAGAGACAGGAAGGCGGGATGAAGCCCACAAGACTTTTAAGGTGGCACTTTCGTTGATAGCCTTCTTAGGTATAACTCTATCTGCGATACTGTTCTTCAATGCAAAAGGCTTTGCGACTATGGTGAAAAACCCAGGGGCCTACATAGCTGTTCTCTGTGTTGCTCCGGCAATATTCACAGTAGCGCTGAGCGGGGCTTTCAGAGGGTATTTTCAGGGCATGCAGAATATGACTCCCAGTGGATTATCACAGGTGACAGAACAAATTGCCCGTGTTGTTTTCGGTTTCATATTGGCAATAACATTCTTACCTATGGGATATGAAGCTGCAGCAGGAGGAGCGGTATTTGGCACTACCATAGGGGGGCTTGTTAGTTTTCTAACTCTCATATATATATACAGAATGAAAAGGGGCGAGATAAAAGCCGGAATAAGAGCTGACCTTCAATCAAAGAAAGAGTCAGCTTTAAGCCTTGTAAAGAGAATAGTGGTATTCTCCGTACCGATTACCATTGGCGGCAGTATAATGCCGGTAATGAATGTTATTGATACCTTTATAGTTATGGACAGACTTCAGGCTGCAGGGTTTTCCCGTGAGACAGCAACCAGCTTGCTTGGGCAGCTTAAGGGTATGGCAGGGGCTTTTATAAATTTGCCTCAGGTATTTACAATAGCTTTGGCTGCGAGCCTTGTCCCTGCTATATCGGAGTCAATTACCAAAAGCGACTTCGGTGGCGCTTCAAGGAAGTCAGAGCTGGCAATACGGCTTAGTTTATTAATTGGACTGCCTGCAGCATTCGGACTTTTTATACTTGCAGATCCTATAATGAAGCTTATGTATCCGGCAGAACCGGCAACTTTGGGGATGGTACTTCGTTATCTTTCTACAGCAGTAATATTTTTGACTCTTGTCCAGACTATGACAGGAATACTCCAGGGTATGGGAAAGGAAAGAATACCTGTGATAAGCCTTATTATTGGGGCTTTGGTTAAATTTGCAGTAAGTTATACCTTAACCTCCATACCCGTAATAAATATAAGAGGCGCAGCAATAGGTACTGTTGCGGGATATGCGGCAACAGCCTTCATTAACCTGTCTGCAATAATAAAACATCAAAAATCGAATATGAGGGTATCCAAAATAGTTGTGAAGCCTGTGATAGCAACCTTGGCCATGACGGCTGCGGCATATTTGAGCTATAGGCTGCTTTTCGACGTAATAGGAAGGAATTCTGTAGCAACACTGGTAAGCGTGGCGTTTGCTGCATTGGTATATGGAATTGTACTAATACTTATAAAGGGAATAGCACCGGAAGAACTGGAAATGGCTCCGGGGGGTAAAAGACTTTCAAAAGTATTGAAGAAAAAAGGGTTATTATAAACAAATGATAAGGAGAAACAAGATATATGAAAGAGATAACAATTGTTGGGCTTGGACCGGGTGATTACAAACAGCTTAGTCTAAAAGCCCTAGAAATTATAAAAAGTGCTGAAACACTGGTTCTCAGGACGGAAAAACACCCTGTTGCAGATCGCATAAAAGAATGAGGCATTAATTATACGTGCTGTGATGACATATATGATAACAGCGAATCCTATGAGGAGACTTATGAGATTATATATCAACG
>JAQVFD010000031.1 GCA_028697435.1 Clostridiaceae bacterium | reverse complement strand
TGCCGAATCTTTCAAAGGAGAAGGGTATTTCCGGTAAATATATGAAATGTGGAGCATCATCTTCAAATTCTCTTGCCAAAGCGGAGGAAGCCGTTAGCCAGCCTGCGTTTCGTCCCATCAATTCACATATTGTTACGGTAGGGTAGTCATATACCCTTGCATCAAGACCAACTTCTTTTATAGAAGTTGCAATGAACTTTGCAGCACTTCCGAAACCCGGAGTGTGGTCGGTTATTGGTAAATCATTATCTATGGTTTTGGGTACCCCAATTGACTTCAGTTCGTAGCCCACATGTGCCGCATATTGGCTTACCTTGTTAGCAGTGTCCATGGAATCATTTCCGCCTATGTAAAAGAAGTATCTTATGTTATGTGCCTGAAATACTTCTATTATCCTTCTGTAATCATCTTCATTTGCTTCAATGGATTTCAGTTTGTATCTGCAGGAACCCAAGGCGGACGCAGGTGTTAGCTTCATCAATTCTATTTCCTCAGGTGATTCCTCATTTAACAGGAACAGGTCCTCTTTAAGCAATCCTGCCACGCCGTGCAAGGCTGCATATACTTTGTCAATTTCACCGGACTTAAAAGCCTCTTGTATTACACCGCAAGCGCTGGCGTTAATTACAGAGGTTGGACCTCCGGATTGTGCAACTAAACAATTTCCTTTCAATGTAGCCATAAATCATCTCTCCTTAATATAATTCATATATTTTTATAATCATTCTAAATGTGCAATACTCACTTCGAAGCCCTACCCTAATCCCCGTACCTCGTAGCCTCGCAACCTCGTACCCTATTGCAATTTCGCTGCCAGCTCATAAAGCTCCAGGGGGAACTCTTTTTTCATACTTAGTGCTTCTCCGATTTCTATATCTATCAGCTTATTATCCCTAATGCCTACTGCCCTTGCCGACTTTCCATCCGCAAGCAGTTCCACTGCCTTAGCACCAAGCCTGCTTGCAAGTATTCTGTCAAAGGCAGTGGTATTTCCGCCTCTCTGGGTATATCCAAGTATGGTTGATCTTACCTCAATATCTACATTCTCCATTATTTTCTTTTCCAGCTCCTTGGCGTCCCCCACTCCTTCCGCAAGTATTATGATGCTGTGAAGCTTGCCTTTGTTTCTTCTTTCTATAAGCAACTTGCAGATATCATCCATTTCAAATTTTATTTCAGGCACTATAATACCTTCCGCTCCTCCAGCCAGTCCTGCATATAGTGCAATATTCCCCGAATTCCTTCCCATTACCTCAATAATACTTGCCCTTTCATGAGAGGATGATGTATCCCTTATTTTGTTAATGGCGTCCAGCACATTATTTACAGCTGTGCCAAAGCCTATCGAATAGTCAGTATATGCCAGATCATTGTCAATAGTAGCAGGAACCCCTATGCAGGCGACACCTTTTTCCGAAAGCTTTTTAGCTCCGGTAAAAGACCCGTCTCCCCCTATAACCACCAAACCATCTATATCAAAAATCTTTGCCATATTAGCTGCTTTGCTCTGCCCTTCCTCTGTCTTGAACTCCTCGCTTCTTGCAGTTTGAAGAATGGTGCCGCCTCTTTGAATAATATCAGATACAGAGGCTTCATCCATTTTTTCAAAATCTCCATTAATAAGCCCTCGAAATCCTTTCCTCACGCTAAATACATCAAATCCTTTACTTATGCCCATCCTTACAACTGCCCGTATGGCAGCATTCATCCCCGGTGCATCTCCTCCGCTGGTCAATACAGCAATATTCCTCATGGATGTTCCTCCTCTTGCCCTACATTAATACCCATATTCATATAAGATATTGTGCGCTTCCTCTACCTCAGATTCGAGTACCAATACTTCATAATAACTGTCTTCTTCTCCGATATTCTTATTTACCGGCTGCAGCTTAACAAGAACTCCCTCACTTGTGATCAGGTTGCTGATTTTGTCGGCAATTCTCTTGTTTTTTGCAAGGTATACAACTGTCCACATACTTGTTGCCTCCTTTATTGTCATCCCAATACTGCTGCGAAAAGATAACACTATATTGCTTCTAAATTTTTATTTCACTGCTACACAATCCGTTCCTGCAACCTCTTTCAGATCCTTAAGCAGTTTATCATTTATGTCAACCCAAATACTGCTGTCAGCTTTCATAATCCGGCTTTTCCCGTTATCAATATTAGCTTCATTTACCAAAATTACAGGCTGCACTCCTTTATATTCAGCCAAAACTGCTTTCAGTCTGTCGATTATTTCCGGTTGCAAATCCGTGTTTATCCTTATGTAAAGCTTCTCTCCGGCATACTTTTTCAGCGGTCTGACTGTATCACAAATAATTTTTGCAGCCTCTTCTTCTTTCTGGCTGATCCTGCCTACTACCAGAACTATTGTTTCCTGAACAAGAAGGTCTTTATATCTTTCAAATATTTTGGGGAATACTATAATCTCCAATGTGCCGTATAGATCCTCCAATTCCATAAAAGCCATTACTTTGTTCGTTTTTGTGGTTTTCTGCTTTACAGATACTATTATACCCCCCATAGTTACCCTTTTTCCATCCAATTCGAAATTTCTTTCAATATCCTGTTCATTATCCTCATTATCCGTAACCAGTTCTGCCGTTGTTATTGTCACTGATGCCGCAAGCTCCGACTTATATTCTTCAAGGGGATGCCCGCTAATGTACAGCCCCAACATTTCCTTTTCCATGGAAAGCATGTTTTTCTTAGGATATTCGTTTATCTCCGGATATATATTTCCTATTATATCCTCTGTATCATCAATGGTGTCAAACATTGAAATCTGACCCTCTACATTGTTCTTCTTCTGCCCTTGTATGCTTTCCATCAGCTTCTCATATACCGCCAGCATTCTGCTCCTGTATACCCCGAAGCTGTCAAAGGCACCGCATTTTATGAGACTTTCCACTGTTCTCTTGTTGATAATGCTGTAATCCATCTTCTGAAGAAAATCATACAGCCCATCGAAGCTCCCCTTTTCCTGTCTCGCTTTAATAATGGACTGAACTGCATTTATTCCGACATTCTTTACTGCCGCCAATCCGAACCTGATCTTGTTCTCCTTTACAGTAAAGCTAACGCTGCTTTCATTCATATCGGTTGGAAGCACTTCAATGCCCATGCTTTTGCAATGTTGGATATATTCTGCTACCTTTTTGCTGTTTCCCATAACACTGGTTATCAGTGCTGCTGAAAACTCCACAGGATAATAATACTTAAGCCATGCTGTCTGATAAGCTATAATAGCATATGCAGCTGCATGGGACTTATTAAAGCCGTACCCCGCGAACTTAGCCACCTCATCAAAAATATCCGCTGCAACATCTGCAGATATTCCGTTTCTAACGCATCCTTTAACTATTACATTTCCGTCCTCGTCGACTATTCCGTTAATGAAGTTTTCTCTTTCCTTTGCCATTACATCGGCTTTCTTTTTCCCCATGGCCCTTCTCACAAGATCGGACCTGCCCATGGAATAGCCGCCAAGATCCCTTACTATCTGCATTACCTGTTCCTGATACACTATGCATCCATATGTAACATCCAGAATATGCTCCAGGGCAGGATGCATATATTGAATCTTATCGGGATTATGCTTGTTTCTGATATATTTCGGGATTTGATCCATTGCTCCGGGTCTGTACAGGGAAATTCCCGCTATTATATCCTCCAGGCAGTTCGGCTTCAAATCCTTAAAGCACTGAGTCATTCCTCCGCTTTCCAGTTGGAATACTCCATAAGTCTCTCCTTGAGATATCATTTTATATACATTGGAATCATCATAATCCATGCTGTCCATGTCAGGAGGTTCTATTCCTTTTGCCTCTATAAGCTCCAGAGTATCCCTTATAACTGTCAGGGTCCTCAGCCCAAGAAAGTCCATTTTCAAAAGTCCCAGCTCTTCAAGGGTACCCATGGTAAATTGTGTTGTTATTACATCCTCGTTCATTTGAAGAGGAACATATTCGGTTACGGCCTTTCTGGATATCACGACTCCCGCCGCGTGGGTAGAACTATGCCGCGGCATACCCTCCACTGCCTTAGACATGTCTATAAGCTGCTTTGCCGTTTCATCTCCGGTATAAAGCTCCTTAAGTTCCGGATTGCTCTCCAATGCCTTTTCTATAGTCATTCCTATTTCAAAGGGAATTTTCTTCGCAATCATATCCACTTGAGCATAAGGAATATTCAGTGCCCTGCCCACATCTCTTATAGCTGCTCTTGCAGCCATGGTGCCAAAAGTTATTATCTGAGCCACCCTATCCTTACCATACTTTGATACAACATAGTCAATAACCTCTTGGCGCCTCTCATAACAAAAGTCCACGTCAAAGTCCGGCATACTGATTCTCTCCGGGTTCAGAAACCTCTCAAATATCAGATTGTATTTAATCGGATCAATATTGGTTATCCCAAGGCAGTATGCAACCAGACTTCCGGCTCCCGAGCCTCTTCCGGGTCCTACCATTATCCCGTTGTCCCTGGCAAACTTAACATAATCCCAAACTATGAGATAGTAATCGGAATACCCCATTCTGTTTATTATCGATAGCTCGTATTCCGCTCTTTCTTTAAGTTCATCCGTCAATTGGTCATATCTTTTTGCCAGCCCGTCAATACAGAGCTTTCTGATATAGGTATCTGAGGTATATCCTTCAGGGACATCATAGGTCGGAAGATGCACTTGTCCGAATTCAAATTCCAAGTCGCACATTTTAGCCACTTTTGCAGTATTCTCCAAGGCATCGGGAGCATATTTAAATAGCTCGTACATTTCCTCAGGAGATTTCAAGTAAAATTCCTGCCCTTGGAATTTTAGCCTGTCTTCCTCCTGAACGTTTTTCCCCGTCTGAATACAAAGCAGGATATCCTGCGCTTCAGCGTCTTCCTTGTCCACATAGTGCACATCGTTTGTAGCAATCAAAGGTATTCCGGTCTCTCCGGACATTCTTACGACCTCTTGATTTACCAAAGATTGCTCCTTTATTCCGTGATCCTGAAGCTCCAGATAAAAATTCCCCTGACCAAAGATCTCATTATATGACAATGCCGCCTCTTTTGCAGCCTCGTAATTTCCATCCATTATATGGCTTGGTATCGCTCCTGCAAGGCAGGCGCTTAACGCAACCAAACCTTTGGAATACTTTCGCAGTACTTCCATATCTACTCTGGGCTTATAGTAAAAGCCCTCCGTAAAGCCCATGGATACCAATTTTATAAGATTATTATAGCCTTCTTCATTCTTTGCCAAAAGCACAAGATGATACTGACTGCCATCCAGCTTTGGATCCCTGTCATACATTGCCCTTGGAGCAACATATACCTCACAGCCGATTAATGGTTTGATTCCGTATTTTTTTGCTTGCTTATAAAATTCCACCACACCATACATTACACCATGATCAGTTATAGCTATTGATTCCATCCCCAGATCCCTGGCTTTGACCAGAAGCTTTTCAACTCTGCCCGCTCCATCCAGCAGGCTGTATTCAGTATGTACATGCAGGTGTACAAAATTCTTCATAGTTTTCTTTCAAGCCTTTCCCTTAATTCTTCATAACCCGGTTTACCCAAAAGTGCAAACATGTTCTTCTTATACTCCTCAACCCCCGGTTGATCAAAAGGATTGACGCCGAGTAAATATCCGCTTATTCCGCATGCCTTTTCGAAGAAGTAAACCATCTTCCCAAAGTAGTACTCATTGATTTCGGGAATATTTATTACATTTATCGGAACCCCTCCGCTCTTATGGGCAAGCAGTGTGCCCTGAAACGCCTTTTTGTTCACGTATTCCATGGTTTTTCCGCTTATGAAATTCAAGCCGTCCAGGTTTTCCTCATCACTTACCAGTTCCACTTCCAACTTAGGCTTTTCTATATTAAGGACAGTCTCAAACATATTCCTGGTCCCATCCTGAAGTAACTGTCCCAGGGAATGCAAATCGGTAGAAAAATCCATTGATGCAGGGAAGATACCCTTCCCATCCTTTCCTTCACTTTCACCGAACAACTGCTTCCACCACTCGGAAAAGAAGTGCAGTGAAGGCTCATAGTTTATCAGAACTTCAATAGCCTTTCCTTTTCCGGCAAGTAACCTTCTTACAGTCCCATACTGATAGCATTGATTCTTTTCCAGTTCCGGCTCCAAGTATTCTTCCCAGGCGCACCTTGCACCTTCCAGTATTCTTTTCACATCAATTCCTGCCGCCGCAATAGGAAGAAGCCCTACGGGAGTCAGCACCGAATATCTGCCCCCTATGTCATCTGCTATTACAAAGGACTCATATCCTTCGGAATCAGCAAGCTTCTTAAGTGCGCCTCTGGAGGCGTCCGTAATGGCAAATATCCTTTTAGCGGCTTCCTGCTTTCCATATTTCTCCTCCAGATACGCCTTTACAAACCTGAACGCAACAGCGGGTTCGGTAGTAGTTCCTGACTTTGATACAACGCAGGCGCTTACGCTTTTTCCTTCTATTACTTCCATAAGCTCCTTTATATATGTTCCGCTAATATTGTTTCCTAGAAAATATATCTCAGGTGCATTTCTTTTTTCTTTTGGCAGCAGGTTATGAAATGAATGTCCAAGAAGCTCCACGGCAGCCCTTGCTCCAAGGTAAGAGCCCCCTATACCTATTATTAGAAACACCTCCGAAGAGTCTTTTATCCGACCTGCAGCGCTTATAATTCTCTCAATTTCATCTCCATCAAAGTTCTTAGGATAATCCACCCAGCCGAGAAAGTCATTTCCCGCTCCCGTCTTTTCATGGAGCATGTTATGAGCAGACTTCACATATTCTCTGAAATTATATATTTCGTGATCCATTACCATGGAATTTGAGTAATCAAATTCAAGCTTTTTCATAGCGTCCTCCTTTATCATTTCTGATACTTGTTAATTCCAAGGAAAGCTGCTCCCAGCAGCCCTGCTTCATTTCCAAGCTGTGCTAATACTATATCACCGTATTGAATGCGGTGTGTAAAGTACATCTTGCCGACTTCCTCTTTCAACTTATCTGTAAGATAGCTTCCGGCCTTTGATACCCCGCCGCCTATTGCAATTATTTCCGGATCCAGAAGATTGAATACATTTATTATTCCTATTGAAAGATACTTTATCATCCGGTCTACAGTCTCAATTCCAAGCTGATCCCCTTCCTTTGCCGCATCAAAGATCGTCTTGGCATTGATGTTTGTAATGCTTGTCTTGATTCCGTCAATTTCAACCCTGTGTACGGCATACTTTTTCATTGCCAATGCCGAGGCAAAGGTCTCAAGGCAGCCGTTATTTCCACAGTTACACCTGTAAAAATTAGGTCCTACAATCATATGCCCAATTTCAGAACCCGCAAAATGACTTCCACTGTAAATTTTATGATCTATTATTATTCCTCCGCCAATACCGGTTCCGATTGTAATCAGCACAGAGTTGACCGCACCTTTTGTCGAACCGAAAAGACTTTCAGCCAAAGCCGCAGCATTTGCATCATTTTCCATATATACAGGTTTGTTAAAATGCTCATGAAGCATAATCCCCAAAGGAATGTTCTCCCAGAAAAGATTAGGGCAATATATGACATATCCGCTTCTGTCATTCATCAGCCCGGGGGCCCCGATGCCTATGGATTCAATGCCGTCTATGCTTGTCCCATAGTCTTTGAGAAGCTTTTCCACCTGCTTCTGCATATCTTCAATTATTAATCTGTAGCTTCTTCCTGTTCCGGTGACTATGGAAGAACGAATAAGTATCCTTCCGTCCCTGTCCACCAAACCTGCTTTTATTTCAGTACCTCCAAGGTCAATTCCTACAAGCATTACCGCACCTCCGAAAACATGCTTTACTCCCTATTCCTGTCTCTGAGATTTTCTGCCACTTGATCCAGTTTTCTCAGTCTATGATTGACTCCGGATTTTCCTATTGCGGGACTCATCATTTCTCCCAATTCCTTAAGAGTTGCATCCCTGAAATCCAGCCTCAACCCCGCGATTTCAGCTAAGCCCTTGGGAAGTTTATCCAAGCCTATTGTATCCCTGATGTATTCAATATTATCTATCTGTCTTAAAGCTGCATTAAGAGTCTTATCCAAGTTAGCAGTCTCGCAATTCACTATCCTGTTTACATTATTTCTCAATTCCTTGTATATCCTGATGTTTTCCAGCTTCAACAGTGCATTGTGGGCTCCGATTATATTCAAAAAGTTCACAATGCGATCCCCTTCTTTTATATAAACCACATAGCTGCCTTTTCTTACTACAACCTTTGCACCAAGCTCATAATGGTTCATCATATCTTTAATATCTTCAGCAAAACCTTCATTATTTGTCACAAGTTCGAGGTGATAGGTCTTTTCGGGATCGCTTATGGATCCGCCTCCCAGAAAAACCCCTCTAAGATAGGTTTTTTTGCAGCAAGCCTTGTTTATCAAAAGGTGAGGAAGCTTATGGTTTAGTTTTAATCCCCGGTTGCCCTCCAACATTATCCCGGTCATCTTGAGTATATCCTGGGAACCCATGTCAGGATCGATATATAAAGTATAATTATTGTTCTTCTTAAGATGCCTGTTCTTCCTCATGACTACTCTGATGTCTATTTCAAAACAGCTCTTCAGCAGTGAAAACATCAGTCTTGCTATTGAAGCATTCTCAGTGGAAAGCGTGATTCCTATTCTGTCAACTCCATGTATCTGAAGCGTCCCGGTCATTTTAATAAGTGCTGACAGCAGTGCAAGCTGACAGCACTTATTAGTGACTGCAATCTTAGATATCTCATTTTTTGTCATAGAAGAAAAGGTCATATTAACCAGCTCCCCTTTATTTTACTACTCCGATTTTACTAAAAGGCCAAATTCTGACAACTGCTTTTCCCACAATATTATCCCGGTTTACAAAACCCACAGTATCTGAACGGCTATCCCTGCTGTGAAGCCTGTTATCTCCCATTACAAAATACTTTCCTTCCGGTACCCTGGTCTTGACAAAACCATTATCCCGGGTTGGTATATCCGTATAATCCGGTTCCAGTTCTTCTCCGTCTATATAAACCCTGTCGTTTTTTATATCAATGACTTCACCCGGAAGTCCTATCGCTCTTTTAATCAAATACTTGTTCTCCAACTCGTCCTTAAGCACCACAATATCGCCTCTTTCAGGGTCACTGAACAGATAATTCACCTTTGCTATTACAAGTATCTGCCCCTCGTAAAGGGTAGGTTCCATTGATATCTGGTTCACCAGTGCTATCTGAAATATATAGGTTTTTAATATAAAAGCAATGACAAATGCTGATAATATCAATTTTATCCATGATATTACCTCTTTTTTTATATTTTCGTCCAAACTTATCTCCCCTTTGTTAATTTCTTCTGATCCCCATCCAACAGCTTGAATATTTGCTCTGCCAGCTTATTAAAATCATGCCTTAAATATCCGTTCTCGATACTTACAAAATCTCCTTCAAGGACTTTAATCCCCATATCAGCTATTATATCATAATCAATCAAAACCGGAGAAGCATCTTCTGTTTTGTATTTTTCCAAAAGGTTTTGTGGAATTTCCCCTGTATTGGCTATTGCATAATCTATCAATACCTTGCTTCCGTGATAATTAATTGCCTTTATATGTTCCGAAAGGCTGTATCCTATTGTTTCTCCCTGCTGTGTCATCAAATTGCTTACATATATCTTAGTTGCTTTGGTGTTGTTAATTGCCTTTGCAATGTTTTTAACCAGAATATTTGGTATAATACTGGTATATAAGCTTCCGGGTCCAAGTATTACAATGTCTGCATCATGAATCTCTTGAAGAGCTACCGGCAGGGGCATGCAATTACCCGGTTTCAGAAATACCTTTCTTATTCGTTTGTTCAATGCTTGCTGCTTGATAGGTATTTGCGACTCACCTTTAATAACGGTACCGTCTTCAAGCTCGGCATATAGCACCACATTTTCTACCGTCACCGGCAGAACTTTCCCCGTCACAGCCAATACACTGCTTACTTCTCTGACAGCAACATCAAAACTTCCGCATATGTCGTTCATTGCCGCTATAAAAAGGTTCCCAAAACTCTGTCCTTTTAAGGATCCTTCTCTGAACCTGTATTGCATAAGCTGCTCCATTATCGGTTCAGTATTGGCAAGGGCTACTATACAGTTTCTGATATCTCCCGGAGGGAGAATTCCCATTTCCTTACGTAAAAGCCCCGAACCTCCGCCGTCATCGGATACTGTTACTACTGCAGTAATGTTGGATGTATATTTCTTCAAACCTCTGAGAAGTACCGAAAGACCTGTCCCCCCTCCTATTGCTACAATCTTCGGACCCCCGGAGATGATCTCCTTCTCGTGTAATGAATCTTCAATTAAATTATTCTTCAAAAGCGCTCCCCCTATTCCTCATAACCTCACAACTCCAAAATCATCTGCTCCAGAGCCCTTCATAATCTCGCGACTCGTGTCTGGTTTAACTATACTTTTCCTCTTCAATATCCCTATGCTCCACTATAACCCTGTGACTTGTCTCCTTCAGCTTATTACTCAGCATGTTGGCCATTGTAACTGAGCGGTGTCGTCCTCCTGTGCAGCCAATTGTGATTACTATCTGAGATTTGCCTTCTTTAATGAAATGGGGTATCAGAAACTCAACCATATCGGTTAGTTTATTCATGAATTCTACCGCCGCAGGCCACTGCATGACATAATTCCTGACCCCCTCATCTATACCGCTGAACCTCTTAAGTTCTTCCACATAATATGGATTTGGAAGAAACCTTACATCGAATACCATGTCGGAATCCAATGGTATTCCATACTTAAAACCAAAGGAAATAATATTTATTATAAGCCCTTCTGACTTACCTCCCTCAACAAATAGATGTATTATTTCCTGTTTTAGTTCCGAAGGACTCATATTCGTCGTATCTATTATATTCGTAGCTTTGGATTTTATTTCCTGAAGCTTTCTTCTTTCTGCTTTTATACCGTTTATTATTCTGCCGCCTACAGACAAAGGGTGCATCCTTCTGCTGGATTTGAATCTCTTAATAAGAGTCTCATCGGAAGCTTCCAGAAACAGTATGTCGTAGGTATGACCTGATGCCTTAAGCTCATCGAGGCTGACAGTCAGATGATCCAAGAACTTGCCTACTCTTATATCTATTACTATGGCTGCCTTTTTTATATCACCCTTGCCTTCAGAGCACATCTCAACAAACCTGCCAAGCAAAGCAGGAGGCAGATTATCAACACAAAAATATCCCAAGTCCTCTAAGAACTTTATTGATTGACTTTTCCCGGCCCCTGACAAACCGGTAACGATTAAAAACTTCATTGATACACCTCCTGTTTATTTTGTGGCATTTATGATTTGAGCGCAGTTTAACCCGGCTTCCAGTGCAATATCCAGCCCATTCTTAAAGTTACCCACATTTTCGGGTGTATGGGCATCACTGCTAATCACAAACCGCACCCCTTCTCCTGCTGCCTCGATAACATGATTAGCTTTCATATAACTGCTGTGGGAATTAATTTCAAGAGCTGTCCCTGCTTTAGCAGCTTCCCTTGCAATAAGGGTAATATCCAGCGGAATTCGGGTGCCGGGATGTGTTATTATATCTATCTTATGCTTTCTGATTGCTTTGATCATTGATTCGGTGTTTGCTTCCTTAATTCCTTCCATGCCAAAATGCAGTACCTTCGACAGGCAGTTTCTACCGTAGATATTTACAGCGTCTCTAACCGTCTTAGGTAACACCATCATGTGAAAGCCTACCAGAAGTATGTCAAGGTATTTGCGTATACTGTCATTCATATCAATGTCACCATCGGTACTGATGATATTGCACTCCATACCCATGAGCACTTTTATACCTTCTGCATTATAATTTATCCTGTCTATTTCATCCCTCATCTTTGCAATATCTTTAATTTTTACACCATAGGCAAAATGCCTTATTCCATGGTCTGTTACGGCAATTTCAGTAAGTCCTTTTTTCCTTGCAGCCATAACATTGTCCAAAATTTCTCCCGTACCGTGGCTGTAAACCGTATGAGTATGATAATCTGCAAAAAGCTTAATCAAGTGCTTCACCTCTAATACTAAATATACCATTATTATTATCAAAATGCCATCATAGGATACGGGTTACGAGGTTTCGGGGTTTCGGGGTTTCGGGGTTTCGGGGG
>JAQVFD010000289.1 GCA_028697435.1 Clostridiaceae bacterium | reverse complement strand
ATCCACTCTATATGGTGAAGCCTTTAATGTCCTTAACAGCTTGCCGAAGGCATAGTTTTTCAGCACTTTAACTATTTTAATCTCTGCTTGTTCATCAGTCAGTGCACCTTCCACAAATACAGTGAATCCTTCAATTCTTGCCACCCCAAGGCCCTCACTTGTAATCCCGGATATATCAACTATATAATCCCGGTTCTTTTCCACCGGTATCGCTTTTTCCATCTGTTTTTCTCCTCAATTGGATATTTGTATTGGACTTTTCCACTTCCATCTTAATATCTTCAAGCTCCTTTTTCAATACTCTATGCTCTCTAATTATTTCATCTATCTTCATATGCATATCCTCAAGTATTATTTCAGACTTAAGATTAATAAGGTACTCATTTTCTGAGCGCAGCCTGTCTTTTTTTGCTTCCCTGTTCTGGCTCATCATTATTATGGGGGCCTGTATCGATGCAACACATCCCAGCACAAGGTTCAGAAACACATATGGATAACGGTCGAAAGGCTTATTCAGAACAATCCTTGAATTAATAAATGCCCATGCCAATACTACTATGGCAAAGAATCCGAGGAATGACCAGCTTCCGGCGAACTTGGCTATTTTGTCTGCCATCTTTTCACCAAAGGTCGATGTTTTACTCAGTTCTTTGTTAATATCCAATGCCCTTTTCCCTTTTATCAGCTCATGGATTTGTTTCTCCCGTTCTTCTTCATCGGAGATTATTATGTCCTTCAGATCATCTTTTGTCATAGTCACATTCTCCAATACTTTTTGCGTATATTTTGGCTTATATGAAAATAAATATGCAGTGTGGAAGCAATAGCCTATACTATTCTTTCACACTGCGCTTTTTTCAAATTCTGTGACATACTCTTACTGCCTATGCAAAACTTAGATTGCTGCCTTTTAATACCCAAAAGTATCTTTTACTGACTCAAGCATGTCCCTGATGGGAAGGTTATATGGGCATTTTGTTTCACACAATCCGCATTTCTCACAGTCACCGGCTTTTGATGTCTGGCTGTCATACCTGTCTTTTGCCCATTCCATAAGATTATATCTGTTCCAATAGCCTTCCAGCACAAATACTGAAGGGATATCAATTCCCTTTGGGCAGGGCTTACAATAGCCGCATCTTCTGCAGAAGTGTTCTCCCAATTCTGATGCTTCTTTCGAAAGGGCTTCCATTTCCTCTTTTGATAGCGGCATTTCGTCTATGGCCTTCACATTATCCGTAAGCTGTTCTATACTGCACATCCCGGGTATTGCGCAGCTTATATTTTGATTCTGAAGTATAAACTTCAATGCTGCCTTAGTATTTGAAATGGCGCCCCCTGCCAAAGGCTTCATAGCAATTACCCCCAGGTTTTTCTCATGGGCTTTTATGAATAACTCCGATCCCTGGGTTTCAACTGCATTATATGGATATTGAATTGTATCGAAAACATCATATTCAATGGCTTTTTCAAGGACTTCCAAGTAATGACCTGTTATTCCGATATTATTAATGATTCCCTTATCCTTGTATTCCAGCATAGCCTCCAACGCTCCGCCTTTTGCCATCACCTTCTCAAATTCCTGCAGGTTGGGTATATTATGAAATTGGTAAAGATCAATATAATCTGTTTTCAAATTATTTAAAGAGATTTCAATATCTCTTTTAAATCCTTCCTTATCTCTTGTCATGGATTTGGTAGCCAGGAACACCTGCTGCCTTTTACCCGGCAGTGCTTCCCCTATCAGGCTTTCACTTATGGTATAGCCCCTTGCGGTATCAATAAAATTAATGCCGCATTCCAGTGCTTTTTCTATAAGCTTATTTGCATCCTCCTGATTTAACTGCTGAAGTGGGATACCCCCAAGACTTATTTTTGATACCTTCAGCCCTGTTTTGCCAAGTATGCTGTACTTCATTGCCTATTCCTCCTTGCCCTTTACCATCTCATACAATGTGCTGTAAAGATTACTGTTGTGCTTTTTCATATTTACCGGCTTCCCGCTTGTGTTGGCAAAAGCATGAACTGTCTCTCCTTCTGCCAGAAGTACTTCATCTGAAGTCCTAAGAAGTTTATAGGAAAAAGCTATCCTTGCAACGGTCATTTCCTTAATAATTGTTCTGACCAGGATCTCATCATCATATTTTGCCGGAATTCTATATTTACAATGGGTTTCTGTCAATGGCATCATTATCCCCAGTTCTTCCATTTCCTTGTACGACATACCGGCAGCTTCACGAAGATACTCAGTCCTTCCCATTTCGAAATATATATAATAATTGGGATGGTATATTATCCCCATTTGATCAGTCTCACCGTACCTGGTCCTCAATATTGTATCATGTGTCTTCAAATTATCATCTCCCAACATTCTTGCTCCTTAACCTAACAGGAATCCCCTCGAAACCCCGAAACCCCGAAACCTCGCACCCGTAAACCCGCAGGTTTACAACACCCTTGCCGCTCCACTATATATGAGTCCCCGTGCTGTGTCCATTGTAATAAGCTGTCCATCCCTAAAAATGTTTATTGCATTTTCTACTCCCACTATTACCGGTTTTCCAAGGTTAATGCCTGCAATAGCCGTATGGGATGTTATTCCCCCTTCTTCCACAATAAATGCAGATGCTTTCTCCATAAGGGGTACCAGCTCTATATCCGTAGATCTCGCAACAAGTATATCTCCTTCCCGGAACTTATCAAAATCTCCCGGAATATCATCTACAATTGCAACCTTTCCGGTAATCGATCTGTCACCGATCCCTATTCCCTTTGCCAAAATCTCTCCTACTACATGTACCTTTATTAAGTTTGTGCTGCCTGCCGCTCCGATCCCTGCCGTA
>JAQVFD010000288.1 GCA_028697435.1 Clostridiaceae bacterium | reverse complement strand
TTCCTTCATGCTGCTTTGGTATATTCCAGCACCCTTATGCTATTTGCGAAGTTCAGTCCCATGAAGTTTTTCAAAGGAATATTCCCTGCACAGGCCATCGCATTTACTACTTGCAGCAGCAGTGCAACCCTTCCGGTTAATATGAAATGTACTGAGGAAAACCTCGGTGTTCCCAAGAGCATATGCAGCTTTGTATTACCCTTGGGTGCAACTATAAACATGGATGGTACGGCTTTATACCAAGGGGTATGCGCACTTTTCATCGCTAATGTGTACGGTTTGGACCTTACCATAGCCCAGCAGGCCACTATCGTATTAACTGCTACCCTTGCCTCCATAGGAACGGCAGGAGTTCCCGGAGCGGGACTTATAATGCTTACAATGGTGCTGCAGACTGTAGGATTGCCTCTTGAAGGTCTGGCACTGGTTGCCGGTATTGACCGAATACTGGATATGGCAAGGACTACCGTTAATATTACAGGAGACTCAGCATGCTCAGTTGTTATAGCGGCATCTGAAAATGAGTTAGACAGAGACTGTGAAATCAAGCATACTTATTCAGCATAAAACAAAAAGCGGCGAAAGCCGCTTTTTTAATTTACTTGCCAATGAACAACTGGGTATAGATATAACTTCCATTACCCTTTGGGGCAATTCCGATACCAAGCTCGGTAAAGTTGGGATTCAGAATGTTTTTCCTGTGCCCTTCTGAGTTCATCCATGCCTTAAAGGCGGCTTCTGCAGACTGATTCATGGCGATATTCTCTCCTGCGTACATGTAGCTTACCTTGTTAGATTTAAGCATATCAAAGGGGGAGCCGTAAGTCGGAGACTGATGACTGAAATAATTGTTATTTACCATATCCTGTGACTTCATCCTTGCCAGCCTCGTGCATTCACTGCTGGAACTGAGAGACTTTGCGCCGGTTTTTGCCCTTTCGGCATTAACAAGCCGGAGTATTCTTGATTCATCAGAACTCATGGCTCCTGTACCTTCTCCTGCACCTTCCCCTGTAGTACCTTGGACGGGAGCAGGAATAACAGTTCCGGTGCCTGTAGTATCAGTACCTGTAGCAGTACCATAAGGCTTTGCATTTGTCGATGGTATACAGCCTATTCTGCCGCTGTCAGGCATCTTTATTACATACCAGCCATCAAGCTTTCCGAGTGCTCTTATTTTTTGCCCTGACTTTAAAATACCAACGGATGGGAACGTTGTTCCGGCTCCGGCTTTTACATTCAAATTGCCTCCATTGGTAGTTATATAGCTGAAGTCCACTACCTCATATGTAGCGGAAATTTTGTTGGTGTCAGCATTGTTTTCTGCTCTTCCGACTACATTGCCTGGAATGGCCGGAGTATTCGGTGCAGCCATGTTGTTGGTATTGGGATCGGTTTGAATGTATCTTCTTGCCGGATAATTGGTACAGCCGCTAAGAGAGGCAATAATCAAAAGGAATATTGCAACCATTGAAAATAGAATCTTACATTTTTTCATAAATTATACCCTCCTAAGGTGAGTTCGTATTTTGATATATTGTTCAATATATATTTTGGCACCTAATACAACAAAATATTGACTATATTTCTGGCAATTTTTGTAGAGCCGCAAAAAATGAAGGAAGAAAGCAAAAACATGTAGAATTATTAATTATATTGACGAGTATTATAGAACGAATTATTAGGGGGAAAAAGTGTGAATATTATATTACAAGCTGTATTTATTTTTTTTGCAAGAATTGTTGATGTATCAATAGGTACTATGAGGACTATACTGCTTGTTAAAGGTCAAAGAAGAATTGCATCGATATTGGGCTTTTTTGAAGTAATGATTTATCTTATTGTATTGGGCAAGGTAGTAGGAAATGTTGACAAACCGGTGCTTATACTGGCATATTGTTCCGGTTATGCCGCCGGTAATATTATCGGAAGCAAGATAGAAGAGAGACTATCCATAGGGCGGTTAGTTGTCCAGGTAATAGTGAAGGAAGCTATGGAGGAACTGGTGGAGAGTCTAAGGGAAGCGGGATTCGGAGTCACTATTATTGAAGGCGAAGGCAGGGAAGGGAAAAGCTATATGCTGAATATAATATTGGATAGAAAACAAGTAAAAAAGCTATATGAAATAGTTGACGGATGTGATTGCGGAGCATTTATTACCACAATGGATGTAAGATCCTCCTTGGGAGGATATTTTCAGCCTAAGAAGATGTAGGTTGTTTCTTTGTCCACTGTAGTTCAGAAATTAGCATAGCAGATATGATAAATATGCCGCCGATAATTCCTCTGACACCAATTATTTCACCCAGTAAAAGAAAAGAGGTCAGTGCTCCAAATACCGGCTCCATTGTAAATATGAGGGCTACATGCAATGAGGATGTAAATTTCTGAGCGGTAGTTTGCATCCAGAATGCAAAGGCTGTGCAGAATACCGCAGAAAACATCAGTGACCAGAAGCTGACCATAGAAATATCTTTCGGTAAAGGTTCAAAAATAATAGCAAAGACCATTCCGTACAATGATACGAAAAATAATTGAACGATGGCAAGCAATGTAGCATCATGCTTCTGAACATAGGTCCCTGTGAATAGGAGCTGCCAGGCATAACATATAGAACATAATATTGTAAGGAAGTCACCAATGTTAAAATTAGTGTCGGTGCCTGTATTTGAAAGCAGAAACAAACCTAAGGTAGCCGTAATTACACTTATTATTGTTTTGAGCTGCAGCTTTGTCTTCGAATAAAAAATAGAGAAAATCGGTACTAAAAGTACCGCAAGACCTGAGAAAAAGCTTGACTTTGAAGCAGTCGTATACTGAATACCTACAGTTTGGAAAGCATA
>JAQVFD010000287.1 GCA_028697435.1 Clostridiaceae bacterium | reverse complement strand
CTCAATGGGTGCTACAATGCAAATGGACGGCTCATGTTTATCGGCTATCTTGAAGATATCCTTTCTATTCGGTCTTTACGGAAAAGAATTTTCCGGAATAGGAACCTTTACAACTGCAATACTGATAGCGGTAATGAGCGGCGTAGTAATGTCGGGGGTGCCCGGAGGCGGATTGATCGGAGAGATGCTTATAGTAAGCCTATATGGTTTTCCACCGGAGGCTTTTCCAATTATTGCCACTATTGGATTTTTGGTTGACCCTCCTGCCACTATGGTCAACGCATGCGGTGATAGTTTAGCTTCTATGATGGTAACAAGACTTGTAGAAGGAAAAGATTGGCTGGTAAATGTAGTAAATGGAGAGGCTCAGGGATTTACAGAGTAAATGCAATTCTCGCTGAGTAATGCTTTGCTGAGTTTTGGAGGCAATATAATGAAGTTTTATAAATATACAGGACTGGGAAATGATTTTGTACTGATTGATAATTTGAGGGGGAATATCCATATTGACAGCAGCATTGCCAAGACAATGTGCAACAGATATTTCGGCATTGGAGCGGACGGTATTATACTTGCATCCAAAAGTGAAAACTGCGATATCAGAATGGAGATTTACAATTCTGACGGTAGTATTGGAGAAATGTGCGGAAATGGTTCAAGGTGCTTTGCAAAGTTCTGCTATGAAAAAAACCTGATAAAGAAGGAGAACTTTACGATTGAGACATTAGCCTGTGTTATAGCACCAAAGTTGAATATTGAAGACGGAATAGTGAAAGATGTGACTGTGGATATGGGATTGCCTAAGTTTGGCAGTAAGGACATTCCATTTAAAGTGAATTTGGATAAGGTAGCTAATTATCCGATACAGGTTGATGGGAAAGATTATATAATTACATCAATGTTTATGGGAGTACCGCACACAATTATTTTTACAGATGATGTTGAAGATGAAAAAGTAATTTCAGAAGGTAAGAAAATTGAGGTATCAGAATATTTTCCCCGGAAGACAAATGTTAATTTTGTTTCAATAATCAACAGAGATGAAATTATACTTCGCACATGGGAAAGGGCTGTAGGCTATACATTGGCATGCGGTACAGGCAGTTGTGCATCGGTTGTTGCGGGAATTATCGGGGGTTACCTTGATAGCAAGGTAAAGGTTCATCTTCGAGGCGGAGATTTAAGCATTGAATGGAATAAAGGGGAGCATGTGCAAATGACCGGTGAAGCAAAAGAAGTATTCACCGGAGTATATGAAATATAGCAATTTTTAATCGGAGAATTTCACTTAAAGAATTCTCCTATTTTTTTCATCAGACTGTTATATTTATATGGAACCTCCTCCGGATCCTCAGCCCAATTGTCATTATTATTCTTGGGAACCTCCGCATTGGATGGAGCAAAAGCCTTTTTTTCATTATTGACATTATCAGGCTTTCCTACGTAGGTAGTTATATTTTCCTGCTTCATTAACAGGCTTTCATAGTTCGGAGGTCTTTCATTTTTCATGAACTTTTCCTTAAAGTCGCTTTTCTTAAGGGCAGGCTGCTCTGCCGCAATTTTAGGCGGATTGGTGGTTTTTACAGGAAGAGACTCTTTTGAATTTATGTTTTCAGCTCCGCCTATTTTATTGTTCAAATACTTCACATTATCTGATAAATCTCTTATCTCAAGAATAATTTGTTTCAAGTAATCATTCATATCAGGGAGAGGGGCAGATTGAACTTTTTCTTTCGGCTTATCCTCGGAGATATTCCTGGATATTGATTCCAAAGGCCTTGAAATGCAGAGGTTTTTATCAAGAATATAGTAGCCCTTTGTTATTGAGAGCGGATTTGAACTTTTCATGATTTTTAGAACATGCATATTGGTTCCTATTGTAACAGGTAAATCAATTAGTTTTCTCCATTTGCCCGAAGAATCATCAAAGGTGTATTGATGAAAAATATGATCCTTTATCCATGCCATCTGAATTGCTTTATCATCAGTATAAAACAGCGGTACCACACCGTTTGTATCAATAGTTCCATTTCCAAGCTCTTTAAAATCTATTTCATTACCACTTGAGGATTTGCTCAGAAAATGATATATATTGCTTCCTTCACTTTCGGTGGAAAAGCAAATAAGGTTTGTTTTTTTATTATGCTGGATTAGCTTTATAAATATCTGGTTTTTCCGGGATATGCCGAGGCTTTTGTGCAACCAGGAATTGGTGGAATTGTCATAACAATAATAGTTGATATAGTAATGGGTTCCATCGTACCATACACTTGCATAATGAATAACGCCGTTTTTAAGCGGTATTATGGAGTAGGAACTTTCGATATTTTGAGAATATATTTCCGAAAGGCTGTTTTTCTTCCAGGAGTACTCAATATAGGGAGTTTTATCGTTAATATTCTTTTGCATGTGATAAACATTGTACATATTTGCAACAGGAAGTTTTTTTGAAAAGAATATATGTATGGTGCCATACTGCACTATAATGTCCATAATATATATATTAGAGCTATTATGTTGATTTACTACAGGTTCAAACTTCCATCCGACCTTAGTATATATAAATAGCAGGACACCCTTGTATCGGCTGTTACAGACCAGGTATATGGAATCATCTGTGTCAATGGCTGCATCAAAGTCTCCATTTGCCTGGCTTATAAGTATTGTATCCCTTACATCTCCCTTAATCTGAATCTCCCTATAATATATTGAAGAGTCCCTGTAAAAAAAGAAATACCTGCTGCCCTTAGAATCCTCAAGCATTACCGATGGGTTTATATCTGCCATATAATCACCGCCTCAACGCTCTTTCATATATTTATATGGATAATTCTATGCTTATATG
>JAQVFD010000286.1 GCA_028697435.1 Clostridiaceae bacterium | reverse complement strand
GGACATCCTGTTTCGTTCTTCTATAGCTGTAAGCTGCTCAACATCATTTATGTACTTTATTATCTGTTTATTTGCCTCAACTTGTTCCCGGTTCTTTTTTTTCAAAGAAAAGACAAGCTCCTTATAACCGGTTATATCTGTGAATACGTAAACATTTCCTATTGCTTCCTTCTCTTTTGATATCAAGGGCATCAAATAGAATTTAATATAATGGATTTTTCCGTCATATGTGCAGGTTTTTAATATGCTGTCATTATCAATCAATTCAAAGGAATCATAAAGACGGTCAATAGTGCCGAAGGGAATTTCGTTGGTTGAAAAGCAAAGAATTTCCTTAATTGAATTATTATAATCTATTATCTGTCCCCTTTTATTTGTGACCAGCACTCCTTCCTGCATGCTGCCAAGAGATAATGATATCCCTATGTTGATTACATCAAGGAACTGGTATTTGTAAATGGCATAGGCAAAAAACAGTAGCGATATATTGCAGCTGATAGGGGTAAAATCAAATCGGGGTTCAACCAATCCGAATATATATAGGGCATTTACAAGAAGAGGCACCATGATTCCCGCTGTAAGAAGCTTTGCCTGGGTATTCTTATTCCCGGGCTGTTTTCTGAAACAAGTTGCACAAAAATATATTCCGATTAAAAGGTACAGGTACATTACTCCGGCACTGGCATAAAACAATGTTCCAAAGGTATCTCCGAGAAAATCATAGGTTGAATAAAATAAATGATGAGACTCATTAGTGACAATTCCGATAAAGAAAAGAACCGGAGGAATATTCAACAATATACCTGCCCAAAGAGGCAAATGCCGTCTCTTATTATAATAATAACCAAACATAAGCAGCGCACTTCCAAGGAAGCATACGGCAAAATATTGGGCGACAATAAAAAACCATTTTAATTCCACAGTAGGAGCAATGGTTTTTAATACTTTGCAGATCATCCACTCCAACAGTATTGAATGCAAAACAACATAATAATATAAAACCGGGGACTTGCGCGCATTAAGAAATATACTGAGTACAAAGATTACAGAAAAGATTATGGAAAGTATATGCCAGATCTCCAATATATAAATATCATATAACCATTCAATATCAAAGGTCATAATATCAGCCTCATATCAAATTGTTTTTTAAAGCATGTACAACGACCTGGGTACGGTCATTGACTTCAAAAAGCTCTATAAGCCTGGATACTTTGTTCTTGATAGTGCCTTCAGTGTAGTTCATTAACTCTCCTATTTCCCTGTTGCTCTTGCCATCGCTTATTAATTTAATTATCTTAATATCTTCATCCTTTAACTGCTGCTGTTGATATCCCATATTATTGGAAAGCCGTATGAATTCCCTTTGCAGGAATTCTCCTGCGGGACCGTGCATTACCTGAAAGCCGCAAATTATGCATTTCACAACCAAGACAAGCTCCTTTGACGTAATATCCTTAAGAATATAACCGTTAATTCCGTTAATAAATGCCTGCGTTATGTTTTCAAAGTCTTCAAAGGTAGTAAGAATGGCAATTTTTATGTCGGGAAAAGTATTTTTGATGATTTTTGCGGCTTCAATGCCATTATATCCAGGCATTTTGATATCCAACAGAACTAAATCAGGCAGCAGTTCCATGCAAAGTGTCACTGCATCCTTGCCATTTAATGCAATACCTTCAACCGCAATGTCATTATCCTGTTGAAGCATAAGCTGCAGACTTTCGGCAAAAATTGAATGGTCATCTGCAATAATCACTCTAATCATTCACTTCTCTCCTTTCTGCATTATTGGTTCCGAGATTGCAGAAATCGATTTGCGGATTCCCGCTATTCCATTTCTTGCAATCGCTATTGATTTATGCAAGCTTATTTCAACACTGCGGGCATCTTTATCATCCATAGCTTCTATTTCATTTAGCAAAGAAATGATTTTCAAGACAGATTCTTCTATATCTCTGCTTATTTTTTTGAGTATTTTGTTTCTTTCCCTTTCTACTGATAATTGCCTGATAATTGCTGAATATTTCTTCATTTTTTCATATGTATCTGCTAATTTGCTGTTTCTGTCATTAAGGTGATTTATAAGCACTTTGTCTTCTGTAACATCCCTGAAAACATAAAGAACCCCTGCAACATGGATTTTCCCCTTTGTTATCGGCTGTACGGTATAGAAGTACCACCTTTTACCGGAGCTTTCTATGGTAATTTCCCCGCATATGCTGTTTGGGATTGTTCCGGCAGCAGTATCTTTATGTGTATTATGCTGTGTCTTATAGAGATTCAGATAATCATAAAGAGTATCAAGTCCATCGGAATATTCATACTTATGGGTGAGTTTATCCAATATCCCTTGAATATCGGCTCCGTTTTTCATCCCTATCTGTCTGTTTAATTGAGTATCATTATAGAATATTATGCTTCCTTCCGTATCAGTCATTATGACTGACTCATTAATGCAGTCCAATATATTACTTTTGCCTATGAATAAGTTACCGCTCAGACCTAATAATCGATTTGAAAAAAGGAAAAGAATTTGTATGATTGAAATACTTGAAGGAGTGAGGTCATAAGAAAAAAGCTCAGGATTGATTCCGTCAAATACACCTGCTCCGATAACTGCAAACAAGTATATGGGATACAAAAATCTTTGTTGTATATTGTATTCTTCATGAGTCACTCTATATTTCATCAAAAGACTGCTTCCTGCCATTGCCCAGAGAGAATTGGATATCAGAGCCATGAAGTACATTATTCCGTAGTCTATATAAAACATATCATAAATTCTGAAAAACATTTCATGAAAACCATTAGTCAATACCGTCAGTATTCCGAGGCAGGATACAGAATATAAAGCAATTGTTTCCTGTAAGCTGATG
>JAQVFD010000285.1 GCA_028697435.1 Clostridiaceae bacterium | reverse complement strand
GGACATAATAATCTTACTTATGATATATATCGACAAAAACTAAAAAAGTTTAATACGATTACAGAAAATTTAATAATTATCTGTTCTATTTTTCCTTTTTAAAACATATTTGCAGTTCATCCGATTTTAGATCCTTTGATAATGTAGACTTAATATTCTCATCTTTAATCTCATCTAACAGCTCCTTCCTGTATATCTTTACATGCTTTGGAGCTACTATACCTATTTTTATCTTGTCCTCCCCAATTTCAGTAATAATAATCTCAATATTGTTGTCTATAATAATAGCTTGATCCTTTTTCCTTGTTAGTACCAGCATTAGGCTTCAGCCTCCTTCATCACTTTATGTCTTATGCTGAACCTGTCATCATCAAGCACTTCCTGAACAGCTTTATTGTTCTTAGTATTTAGAATTATCGGAGCTTTCAAGTTTATCGTCATATCATTAATATTATTTGGTATTGTGACAATGGAAAATACATTTACATCCTCAGGTTTTTCGACTTTCAACTTTTCCACAGTTGCGTTACTGATATCAATATCATATGAGGGCTCTGCAAATGCAGGAGGCATAACTATAAAACATATTTTCTCATCCTCTATGGACTGCATATAGCTGAAAACCAAATCATTTATTGGAATAAGTGCGTATTTGTGTAAATCCGGAAAACCCGGTATGCCTTCCTCGAAGACTATCACATTTTTATTATCGTATTCCATTTCACCTAAGTACTTAGTTTTAATTTTCATTAGTACACCCCCCAAATTTTTTACTTGATGTTTTACATATTAAAACCTTATCTTAAAAAGTCAATAAGAGATGGCTGTATTATCCTGGCTCCCGTTGATAATGAAGCAACATATACATTCTCTTCCGTCTTAATCTTCATTACTACCTCTGCCATATCGGCATCTTCATTCTTGGAAAGCAGCCCCTTAAGGTTAAGAGTATCATCCAGAATTCTGTTAATGGTAAGCTCGGCTCTGTTGGTCTTAACTCCGACTTCTGCCCTTATGGCACTTATATTGGCGGCTTGTTTCTGCAACCTTGATAAGCCGCTGTCTATACCTGCTGTATTATCTGATTCCAAATCCGATATTAACTGGTCAAATACCGCTATTAATTGAGATTCATTCCCCGCATCCACCCTGGATACCGAATTTTGGTTATTTGTCATTCCCATCAACGTTACATCCAAAACCGGATCTAACGGATTTACTGTTCCTGATTGTATTGTCAATACAGTATTGGATTCAAAAACCAATCTGTTGTTCTCTACTGTAATATTAACATTAGGCTCATCAAAAACCGTAGTATCCAATTCAGTTTCAATCGCAGCTGCAAGCGCACTTAAGTCATTATATGTTCCTGTAATATTTACTACCTGACTGTCAGTACCGTTCGTTATTGTGAAATTCAAGCCCGGTGCCGGAGCAACAATAGGATTCGCTGCCAAGTCCATATATCTGCCCCTCATGCTCTGCTGCTGTTTAAGAGTGTCTATTGTCTTCAAATCCAGATTGGCTATATTAACACCATCGTGTAGGCCAAACACCCTTTGCCCTACCGCATTCATTCCTATCCTGTCTCCCAAACCTATATTTGTTTCTATAACCTCATCAAGGGTAAGTCTGGCTGTGCCTCCGCCCAAATCATATTTCCCATCGGCATCAAAAAGGGCTTTATCTGTCTTAAACCCTGAGAATATATAACTGCCTGCATAAGAAGTATTTCCGATTTGAATAAGCTGACCCCTTAGCTCTCTCATTTCACTT
The DNA here is from genome assembly GCA_028697435.1 of Clostridiaceae bacterium. Taxonomy (GTDB): domain Bacteria; phylum Bacillota; class Clostridia; order Lutisporales; family Lutisporaceae; genus BRH-c25. Next base: position 1,104 of record JAQVFD010000285.1, on the reverse strand, counting down.
GCAATAGCATTTCTTTCATCAATGGAATTTGTTTCACTGGCAGCTTGAACGGTAAGCTCTCTTGCCCTATGAAGTATTGTCTCCATATTGCTTAAAGCCATTTCTGTCGTGTCCAGCCATGACTGTGTATCATCTGCATTCCTCTTATGCTGCTCCATAGTTGCTACTTCAGTATTAAGTCTCAAACTTCTTGACACCCCTATTGGGTCATCAGAAGGACTTATAAATTTCTTACCGCTGGCCATCTGCTGCTGCATTCTCTCCATCCTGGTAAGATTTTTATTAAGATTCCTCATCAAGTTGTTTGTTATCATTGTATTAGTAACTCTCATTACATCACCTCATTATCTTCCGACTAACCCCAGTCTGTTCACAGTTGTGTCCAATATGGCATCCAGTGTTGTAATCATCCTGGCTGATGCATTATATGCCTGTTGAAATTTAACCATATTGGTCATCTCCTCATCCAGAGATACTCCCGATTCCGAAAGTCGTCTGTTCTCTGTATGATGCAGTAATGCCAGCGAGTTTTCGGTCATTCTTTTTGATTGGCTGCTGTCAACTGCCAATGCCGATAATATTGACTTTATAAAGTCATCGGGTGTTCCCTTTAATGACGTAAACATTGTAGTACTCTTGCGAAGCTCTATTAATAGATTTACATTGCCGTTATCACTTTCTCCCTGAGAAAGAGAGGATGCTGCTACTTTATTCGGATTCAACAGTATATCGGGATTCACACTGAAGTTGACACTGTTTATTTCAAGGGGATCAGGATCATAGAAGAAGCTTCCCCCCTGATTGCCATCATAATCTACTCCCTGAGCATGCTGATTGTTGAAGCTTGAGGCAAATCCTTTTGCAAATTCATTCAGATTGTTTAAATAGTATGGCAGCCCCCGGTAATTGAAGCCTTTTCCGTCACCATCCCTCATATCCAGCAAGCCCTTAAGCTCTCCGCTTTCAATCCTGACTTTTTGATTCCCCATTCCTTCCCATACTATATCACTTATTTTACCGCCGCCGATATCAGATATACCCGGAACGCTTTTATCTTCAGTGGCAAGCTTGTTGTAATCTATATGATCTATAAGGGTTATTCCC
>JAQVFD010000284.1 GCA_028697435.1 Clostridiaceae bacterium | reverse complement strand
CATGTAGTCCTTTGCTTTTTCCTCATTGACTCCGTCATAGGTATAGTTAGTATACCATATTTGGCCCGGTACACTTTCAATAAGCTCAACATCTCCGATTAAAGTGCCTTCTGCAGGAGGTATTATATCCGGGGGCAGTTTATCAGCAGGCCAGGTTCCGACTTCTGAGGTATATATATTCATCTGTATATGATCATCCCCCTGCCAGTTGAACCTTAACTCATATATTCCCTTGGTGGCTATGGACTCTCTGCCTTCCTCAACGCTCCAGCCCTGATCCTTGAGTATCCCTAAGTATGCGCTCAGAGCATCCTTGTTGGTCTTACTGATTTTTATAATAAAGTCCTTGCTGTCTCCCCCTGAGTTGGCAATTTCTCCTCCCGTAAATTCAGGAATCTCCGAAGGAACCTTATCCGACGGCCATTCCTTGTTTGTCAGTGTTTCCATAACTTCCATGGCGTTATCCACTGCCTTCTCGGTATCCTCCGCAGCCTGTTCTTCAACAGCCTTTGCCTCAGGCTTCCCGCCGCAACCGGACAGCAGGGTTGCAATCAATATGCAGGTGAACAAAACTAAAACCAGTTTTTTCATTAATTTCTCTCCCTCCTATTTCACTATAAGCGATCCAAAATATCTTCACATACTTGTTTGATATTGATTTGCCTAGCGACCGCGGGTATATTCGGTACCATCAATTATAAGCATGCCCTCAGCTGTTCTGCTTATTTGATGCTCGGCATCCTCTACAGGTATATCCTTTGTATCATAGCTTTCAATCTCAAAATACCATATCTTATCGAAATTGCTTTTTGCAGGTCCTGTGCTTTTTAATATATCTGAAAGAATTAGTTTATCTCCCGATATCCGGTATTTACCTTCAAAAACACTACCGGTGCGCACATAGAGCACCAACGGCGCCGTTATCCTGCAAAAAGTACCGTCCTCTTTAAACTCATAAGATATCTCTAAATTTACGCTCCCATTGGAAGTGCTGTAGCCCCAGGTGCCGATAATCCAATCAGCCGGCTTATTGGAATCTGAGGTTCCTGCTGCCGGTTTTGATACCGTCGTATCCGGCTTGCTATCCCCCGATATCGCCTTGATGGTGTCCATCTGCCCATAAGTCCTCACGCTCATCAGTATTGCAGCCTCTCTTGTGGCCATGCCGTAGCCGGCTGCCTCCTGTGCAGTTGTTGTGGCCTTGGGCATAAAATATCCCTTGGTGTCACCTTTAACTATAGACAGCTTTGACATATATTTTGCCGCCTCAACCGCATAGGATGAAATAGCCTTCTGATCGGGAAAATCGGGGATGCCCGATACGCTGTAATCGCCGTTGGGATGAATGGCCTCAATGGCACGAAACAGCATGGTAGAGCACTGCTCCCGGTTGATCAGAACCTGAGGCGAAAAAGTAGTGGCGCTGGTGCCTGTTGTTATGCCGAGAGCAAAGGCCTTCAGCACTTGAGGGTTTTTCGTGTCTGTAAAGGGGTTGGGAGAAGCAGGTGCAGGACTTTTGCCTGTGCTCTTTTCATAGAGCAGAAGAGCAAGCTCGCAAAATTCCTCTCTTGTAATGGGTCTTGTCAGGTCTGCGCCCTTTAAAATGTCGGGTATCAGCCCAGTACTATCAGCCTTTGTCAATTCCCCCGTCGCCCAAGAAGAGGCTTCGCTCCAGGCGGGCATGTTATGGGAGATTACATTGGAAAATGGACCGTATATATTTACATCAGTTGTGCTATCAATACCGGACTGCTTATATTCTCTCAGATCTAGGGCATATCTGCTTTTTATTTCATAGCCGTCCGCTTCATAACTCTGTGTTATGCCTTCAAAATAGTCGCTGGCTTCTACCTCAAGATACTCCCAATTAACCCAGTCATAATGGATATACTTGAAATCCTTGTCCCCGGCTCTTTTCATCCAGATCTCTGTGCGCACAGAGCTTGATGCCATGGCATTCAGATCCTGAACCTCTCCCGGAACCTTGTCCAACTTTATTTTAAAATAAGGCTCTCCGCTTGGTGAAACTTCTACTTCTGCCGACTTTAGTGCGGGGGCATTGTTTATGAGCTTATTATATTCAGCTTTTGCATTAGCTGAAAGAGTGAACTCCTTCGACCAGGGTGAAATCACAAAAGTATCTCCGTAATCAAAGGGCTCTGCAAAACGTGCCCTAAATGTAATAGAATGACTCATGAGATAGTCCCAGCCACCTTCATAGAAAGGCTTTAGATCCTCATTCTCCTGAAATATGGATGTCATGCTCCATCTATCGCTGCTGTTATATTTTTTACCGTTAGTAAACGTAAAGTAAATATCATCTATTCCGTCGGGAACGGTTTTTGGCGAATCCCAAGCTGGCGTATGATGCCAGCTCCCATTATCGATCTTGTAATCGAACTGGAAATGCAGCAATAAGCTCTGTTTGTTATCGGGATCATCTGCTGCCCGCTTTTCCACATAGCTGCGGATATCCTGCGGAAGACTGAGGGTAAAGTATACAGAATCATTGTAATAATACCCCGCTCCGAAATGCTCCGGTGCACCGAGGGTAGTTGGCGGGTCAATATCCGCCGTTACATTTAAAGATAGTCCACAAGCGGTAATCATCAATGTCAGTAAGACCACCAATAATTTTTTCATTTAATAATTCCTCCATATTAAAACTCGTGGTCACGGGGCTGAAAGCCCCGAAACTACGGTATTTTTTCAGCGACTACATGTAGCCGCTGTAGTTACTCCTTTGCATATAGAAATCCCCGAATATATTCCAACTCGACTTTAAGTCTCCGGTTTTCTTCCTCCAGTTTTGCTATACGTTTGTCTTTTGCTTCAATAATCACGTTTTTCGATCGTGATGTTTTATCATATTTGGCACGTC
>JAQVFD010000283.1 GCA_028697435.1 Clostridiaceae bacterium | reverse complement strand
CGGGCCTCTGGCAGGGATACATGTGGGACTTAAAAATTCCGGCAGCATGCACAATTATGTTGTAGCCTGCGATATGCCCTTCATAAATATCGAATACATAAGATATATGATGGAGCTTATTCATAAGCATGACGGCAAAGTTGACAGTGTTATAACAAAGCTTGGTGACTGGATTGAACCTTTTAATGCGTTTTATTCTAAAAAACTTATCGGCAGGATTGAAGAAAACATGAGAAATAATAAGAGGCAGATTAACTCAATGCTTCAAGACGCTGACGTGGTGTATGTAAGTGAAGCAAAAGCAAGAGAATTTAGTCCTGACTGGGAAATGTTCACCAATATAAATACCATCAAGGATTATGAAGGCCTTATAAAAAAGTTTTCAAAGGAATAGTCGGGGGGCGGTAATATGGATTTGACCAAGGGAATTCCCATAATAAAGTATGACAATGGTATGGTATTACCCCTTGAGGATATGGTAGTCAAAGAGTATGCTTTGACTATTATGCTGGATGGAGAAGAGTTCATCACATTGCTTTGCACTCCTTCAAGCCTTGACTGCCTAACCGTGGGGTTCTTGCTTTCTGAAAGCATCATAAAAAGTAAGTCCGACATAAAGAGAATAAGGATAGATGAAGAAAAAGGCATAGCGGAGGTTAGTACCATTGACAGCAGCATGATTGCAAAAAATCTTCACGGAAAGAGGACATCGACCACAGGCTGCGGTAAAGGCTCTACCTTTTATAATGCGGTTGATTCGATAAGCTGCAGAAAAATAATGGGTAGTATGGAGATAGACGCGAAAGCGATACTTGAGCTTATGAGGGATTTTAATAAAAGATCCGAATTATTCATGAATACAGGTGGTGTCCACAGTGTAGCATTGGGTACCGATACAGACATTATGCTTTTTCATGAAGATGTAGGACGGCATAATGCCATGGATAAGATTGTAGGAGAAGCTTCCCTGAAAGATATTGAGCTGTCTGACAAAATAGTCCTTACAAGCGGCAGAGTGTCTTCAGAAATGCTAATAAAGGCTGCAAAAGCTCAGATACCGGTGATTGTATCAAGATCTGCACCTACCGACCTGGCAGTAGAGCTGGCAAGCCAGCTTGGAATAACTGTAATCGGCTTTGCACGGGGGCAGAGGATGAACATATATAGTAATCCGGAAAGAATTAAATTTCAATAAATAATATTTAGGAGGTCATTATGTTAGAAAAGATACTTGAGCACAACAGGAAATATGTACAGGAAAGAAAGGATTTGGGAGAGGATAAGCCTATAAGCGGTCATGCCCATAAGGATATAATGGTATTTACCTGCATGGATACAAGGCTGGTAGAACTATTAGAGCCTGCCATGGGCTTCGGCAGAGGGGATATAAAGATACTTAAGAATGCAGGCAATATTATAAGAGACAATTGCAGTGATGTTATACGAAGTGTGGCTGTGGGAACGGTGTTGATGGATTTAAAGGAAGTATATGTAGTAGGTCATAGTGATTGTGGGATGAGAAAGCAGAAAATTGAAGACATAAAGGCGAAAATGGAGAAAAGAGGCATACCGACCGATGCAATAAACGCAATAGACATAAGAGAATGGTTCGGATTAATACAGGATGAAACAGAAAACGTAAAAGACGCAGTTCTTAAGTTGAAGGATTCCCCATATATCCCCAAGGATGTAAAAATCTATGGAATGCTGATGGATCCCAATTCAGGAGAAATATCTGTAATCGCATAATCATATGGATTTCAAGAATTCTGAATTTTTAAAACTCTCCAGGAATCATAGACAGATTGTTAAAAAGATGCTAAACTTAAGTTGTTAAAAAAATGTTTAACTTATATATACCATTTAACAAAGTTTAGAATGGAGGGTCTTTTAAAATGGAGAAAAGGATGTTGACTCCAAAGGAAATTGCAATGGCTACCTGCGATGCCGGTGCTGCAAAAGCAAAACTTTCAATTGCTCAGATGATGGTATTGGGTATCTTTGCAGGTGTGTTCATTGGGTTTGGAGGGCAAGGAGCAATTACAATAGGGCAGACACTTGCAAAAACTGATGTAGGTTTGCAGAAATTTGTATTTGCCGGAGCATTCCCTGTAGGACTTATGCTAGTGGTTATCTGTGGTGCAGAGCTCTTCACAGGTAATAACCTTATGACATTGGGATGTCTGAACTGTCGCTACAAATGGTCAGATATACTCAGAAACTGGGCAGTTGTATATTTTGCAAATTTCGTAGGCTCGGTCTTACTTGCCGTTCTGGTTGCAAACTCCGGTTTAATGGCAGCAGGGACTCCTATTGCAGAAGCTGCTATAAAAATTGCATCCAATAAAGTTGCTATACCTTTCGGTGCTGCAGTAATAAGAGGCATACTCTGCAATATTATTGTTGTTCTAGCAGTTTGGATGGCTACAGGAGCTAAGGATATAATATCAAAGATATTTGCATGCTGGTTCCCGATTATGCTCTTTGTACTCTGCGGATATGAGCATAGTGTAGCAAACATGTACTTTATTCCTCTCGGAATGTTCTTAGGCGCACCTGTTACCTGGGGTCAGGCTTGGATTAATAATTTGATACCTGTCACAATAGGTAACTTAATAGGTGGAGCGCTTATTGTTCCGCTGTTCTACCATGTAGCATACATGAAGGATGTGGCACCTGCTGCAGCAAAAAACGCAAAAGCATAAGAATTGCATAAGCAATCATAATAGTATATAATTAAATAGAAATATATAAGTTTTCCGAGTCATTGCTTCTAAGGTTTACTATGAAGCCGTGACCGATGGGCAAGTCCCATAAGGGTTTGGGAAGAAATTCCTAAGCCTCCCGTGTTAGGAAAGGAAAATGTTTTGTTGTATTTATTAAACAATCCTTTTCAGGATTGTTTTTTATTTTTGTTAAGA
>JAQVFD010000282.1 GCA_028697435.1 Clostridiaceae bacterium | reverse complement strand
ATGCGGTATCCAAGGGCGTTCACTCCGGGAATGTAATTAAGGAAGCCGCAAAGGTCGCGGGAGGAAGCGGCGGCGGAAGACCTGACATGGCGCAGGGGGGCATCAAGGATGCAGATAAAGTCAAAGCTGCATTGGATGCGGTGCATGGGATACTGAAAAGTATGATAAAATAAAAAAAGGAGAAGAATGCGCTGCATTCTTCTCCTTTTTTTTATCTTTGTGCTTCAAATTGCCTTAGAAGCTTTACAAACAATTCCGGAACCTTAGCCATTTTTTCCGGTGTTTCTGCGAAAGAAATACGGAACTGTGTGCTTCCCGGGTTTTTCTCACCTTTTTTGATATTATAGAAGCCTTTCATAGGAGCTACCAAAAGTGTCGTTTCAACTCCGTCCAGGTTAACGGATCCTTCTCCCGCACAATATAAAACAAAGTCAATTGCGTCAAATCCAGGTTTTACAACATTTCTAACATCAATTACCGAGTAAATGGATGCATCCGGACTGGAAACGATCAGACCCGGTTCTTGCTTTCTTAAGCCGTTATATACATTGAGTATCAGCCCTTTGTAATACTCGCGAATGCTCTTGCACCATGCAGCTATTTGTTCCTTGCTTTCATGTGCCAAAGCACCGAATATATATTGACCGATTGCATTAGCGCAAAGATTTGCTGTGTATTCAGCTACCGAACGGTTATTGTATTCGGGGCTGTCCGTAATCATAGCGCCTATCCTCAGTCCGCAGGCATTCCAAACCTTTGAAGCAGTCTCAATGCTGATTCTTCTGCCTTCGATACCGGGTACATCTGCATCGGTTATTCCCCAGATACTTACCAACTGGCTTGCTTCATCATAGAAGAGTTCGCGGTAAGCTTCATCACTTGCAAACCACATGTTATATTTCACGCACAGTGCAGCAAGTCCCTTTAGTGTATCGTAATCATAGTACTGACCTGTCGGATTGTCATAAGGAATTACAAGAAGCGCTCCTGGGTTGTGTATTTTTATAGCCTCTTCTATTTCATTAAGCTTTGGCAGACTGAACTTGCCGTTTTCGTTCATTTTGCGTGTTACAGTTACTATTTTTCTGCCTACTCTTTCCGCAAATGAAATATAGTTGGTATAGGCAGGATCTATTACCATAAGGGGTTTTTCACCTGTGCCGGCAGGTCCGCAAACACCCATCAGCAATAATTCCATAGCAGAAGAACCGCCGTCGGTTATTTGAACGAACAACTTGCTTGTGTCAAAACCTTCACAATTTAGTATGTTCTTAAAGGCATCCTGACACTCAATGGTACCGGCTGTACCGGTGTATCTGATAACACCCTTTGCAAAGGGACTATCAGGGGCATTAAGTGCAAACATTCTCTTTTGCATAGCCGGATTTGTCGGTAGTGAAACATTACCGATACCTACATTAATTACAGCCTGGGGTTTAACTTTTCTCTCATCATACTTCATTTGTGCCAAGCGGACATCAGATGGGGTCCTTGATTCAAAGTGAGCAGATAATACCGGTTTACTCATTTTCAAAACTCCCTTTCTCATTAATATTATCCTATTAACATACCCATACATATTTTACACTCAAATACATTCTATCATCTATTGGTAAATTTTTCACTATCTTTCTCAATTTAATGAAAACTGCATTTTTATATCTTTTCATAGAATATTCGTCATAAAATCCGGCTTATAGGGAAAAATATTGCACATACATATTGCGAAATAGCAAAAATATGACTGCGAGGTGTCAGGATGAAAGCTGTTATAATGGCTGGGGGAGAAGGTACAAGGTTAAGACCGGTTACCTGTGGCATACCAAAGCCCATGGTGCCTGTGCTCAATAAGCCGGTTATGGAATACACAATAGAGCTTTTAAAAAAGCATAATATTAAGGACATTGCAGTAACATTGGCATACTTCCCTGCTGTAATTACAGATTACTTTGGCGATGGCGGAGAGTTCGGCGTAAACTTAAGATATTTCATTGAGCATAAACCCTTAGGAACAGGGGGAAGTGTAAAAAATGCAGAGGATTTTTATGATAATACGTTTATTATCATCAGCGGAGATGCTTTGACCGACATTGATCTGGAAAAGGCATCGGAATTTCATAAATATAAGGGATCTAAAGCTACTTTAGTATTAAAAAAAGTTGCTATACCTTTGGAATATGGAGTTGTAATAGTTAATGAAGAGGGCAGGATAACAAGCTTTATGGAAAAGCCCAGTTGGGGAGAGGTATTCAGTGACACTATTAATACCGGGATTTACATTCTTGAACCGGATGTACTTGACTATTACAAGAAGGGTGATAATTTTGACTTCAGTAAGGATTTGTTTCCAAAGCTCTTAGAGGATAATGTTCCTATGTATGGATATGTTACAAAGGATTATTGGAATGACATCGGCGACCTAAGGGTATATAAGGAGGTAAATTTTGATATATTGTCAGGAAAAGTCAGGGCTGGTTTAAAATATAAGCAGCTTGAAAAGGGTATATGGATAGGTCATGACTGTCAGATATCTGACAGCTGTAAGTTTGAGGCGCCGGTACTTATTGGGAATAATTGCCGGATTAAAGGCAGAACTTTAATCGGATCTTCAATATTAGGTAATCACACAGAAATTGAAGAAGCAGCCTCTATAAAGAAGAGCATTATCTGGAATAACTCAAGGATAGGCAAGTACGCCCAATGCAGAGGCGGAGTAATATGCAGCGGAACAACCATCAAAAGCGGTGTGCATGTTTTTGAGAATACTGTTATCGGCAGCAATACTATTATCGAAACAGGTGCGATAATTAAACCTGATATAAAGATATGGCCGGAAAAAGTCATTGAACCGGAGGCAGTAGTTACTCAAAATCTTGTTTGGGGTACAAAAGCATCAAAAACAATATTCGGTTACAGGGATGTTACGGGAGATGT
>JAQVFD010000030.1 GCA_028697435.1 Clostridiaceae bacterium | reverse complement strand
AGGAATGAACTGCTGATCAGAACCTGGAATGGAATCCGCTGGAGCGGTTGGAGTTCCCTTGGTGGAGTTCTGACTTCAGAACCTGCCTCAGTATCCTGGGGAGGCAACCGTTTGGATGTATTCGCCAGAGGGCAGAACAACCATTTGTGGCATATATGGAGGGCATAAAAGAATATAACATTTTGAAAAAGCGCCATCAAAAATGGTGCTTTTTTTATTGTAGCGGTTATAGTGAAAACATTGTACTAAAATGTCAAATGATATATAATGTTAAGGGCTACACAATTATCAGATATGGAGGGTTCTTATGCCGGATTTGAATAGCTTGATATCGGAGAATACAGCATTTCAAATAATTTTCAACCTATTCGGAGGAACTGCCTTGCTTATGTATGGCGTTGACTTTATGGGTGATGGGTTAGAAAAAGCCTCCGGAAAAATAATGAAAAGAATACTCTCCGTTTTGACAAAGAACATATTTGTAGCTTTTTTTGTAGGCACGATATTAACGATGCTTGTGCAAAGCAGTACTGCAATTACTGTAATGACTGTCGGATTTGTAAATGCAGGGTTGATGAATCTGACTCAAGCCGTGGGTATCATATATGGCACAAATATTGGTACTACTATAACTGCACAGCTGATGTCCCTGAAACTTACCCATATAGCCCTCCCTGTAGTTGCAATAGGCTTTTTTATCATGTCTTTCTCAAGAAAGGACAGTACGAAGAACATGGGACAGTCTCTTATGGGTTTCGGACTCATGTTTCTTGGACTTAAGACTTTGAATGCAAGCTTGCCTTACATTCAAGACAGTGAGACAGCCAGACAGCTGTTTCTTCAATACGGACATAATCCTTTCTTAGGGCTGTTTGTAGGCATGATAGCTACAATGCTTATTCACAGCAGCGCCGCCACAGTTGCTTTGACCATATCACTGTTCAGCGCAGATCTTATTAGCTTTTATGCTGCTGTTGGATTAACTCTTGGAGATAATATCGGTACATGCGTTACGGCACAGCTCGCAAGCCTTAAGGCAAATACTGCTGCCAAAAGGACTGCATGGGCACATACTTTATATAATGTAATTGGTGTTGTAATTGCCATTATTGTGCTAAAACCTTTCTCGGGGATGATAGAATGGATTACCTTCGGTATACTCCATGAGCCAAAAGCATTTCTTGTTGCAAATACACACACCTTCTTCAATATTGTTAGTGCATTGGTATTCCTTCCGATTACAAAATACTATGTATTATTCCTTGAAAAAATCATACCTGATAGAATAGATAAAAAATATGAAAAGGGGCATTTGGATCGCCTCCTGATCGAAACTCCGATAGCTGCTTTAAAGGCTGCAAATGAGGAAGTAATAAATGCTGCAGATGTAGCAAGGAATATGCTGAATGATTCTTTGGTCAGCCTTATAGAAGATGATGATAGAAAGATTATATCAGTGCTGAAAAATGAAGAGAAGCTAAACATCATGCAAACTGAAATAACTCAATATCTGGTGGAAATATCACGTAAGGTTCTTGACAGTGAGCAATCAGAAAGAATACCCGCACTTATTAACACTATAAATAACTTTGAAAGAGTCGGAGACCATTGCGAAGATATTACTGAATTGTCCCGAAGCAAAATCAAAAGAGGGATAGTATTCAGTGAGAAAGGACTCAACGAACTGAAGACTCTATATCAAGAGGTCATGAATATGATGAATGAATGCTATATGGCATACTCAAAGGATGATGCAGAGTTAGCACTTCAAGCGGCTGCAAGGGAAGATGTTGTTGATGAGCTTACGCTGAAGTTTAAGGAAAAGCACATAAAGAGGCTGGAAGAAGGTACTTGCAGTGTCCAAGCGGGAGTTATATTTCTGGATGCCATAACTCATTTGGAGAGAATCGCAGACCATCTCCACAATATATGCCTGATTTTATCTGATGGCAGACACAATGAAGATAAAGATTGATTTTAATCAGTGCAAAATCCATATGTAGGCATGTGGATTTTTTTATTCCACTTTCCTCATTGTAACAAATAATTAATATAAGATTCACATGACCGTAACACAAAACCTTCAATTTGTGGTAATATAGTTAAGGAAAGGGGGTGAGAGAATGAATTATTTAGTAGATTACCATGTGCATTCGATTTTTTCATCAGACGGGCACAATACAATAATGGATATGTGTAGGAGTGCAGTAAACAAAGGAATAAAAGAAATAGCCGTAACGGACCATTTTGAACCACATATCTCAAATGAGGATTATCCATTTTACAACCAGAAGGGATACTGGGCTTTAATGACTAAAGCAAAGCAAGTATTCAGGGAGAAGCTCAGTGTTAAGTTTGGAGTTGAACTTGGTCAGCCGCATTTGTTTCCGGAGGTATCCGGTGCAATACTTGAAGGCTTTCCATACGATTATGTCCTGGCATCTGCACACAAGCTTCCGGCTGGTATGGACGTATCGGAAATTGATTTCGGCAGTATAAGCGAAGAGGAATTGTGCAGCATGTATCTAATGCAGCTTAAAGAGCTTGTCTATTGGAATGACTTTGATTGCATAGGGCATTTGGATTTAATTAAGAGGTACAGTGCAGACGTGTATAAAAAGAACATTTCATTGACCTGTCAGTATGAGCTTCTGAGGGAAGTATTGCAGTTGGTCATACACAGTGGTAAGGGCATTGAGATAAACACTTCAGGATTAAGGCAGACTCCAAAGGAAACTTTTCCCGGATTTGATGTTTTGAAGCTATACAAAGCTTTGGGCGGAGAAGTATTGACTATCGGTTCTGATGCACATGTTGCGGAAGATATAGGAAAAGGTCTGGAAGAAGCGGTAGATATGGCTAAAGCAGCAGGGTTCAGGTATATTACGGTGTTTAACCGTAGGAAGCCCGGATGGGTCAGTATAACAGAAGAAGAAAACACCTTCGGTCAAGTAAATTCTCGATAAATGAGAAAATCTACCGAAGGTGTTTTTTAATTATTTAATCCTATTCTCAATTCTTCTCCTGATATGGTTTCTTTATCTTGAAGCAATTCGGCTATCCGCATCAAATCTATCTTATGATTCATAAGGAGCTCACGGGTATCATTTTCAACTTTTTTAAGTATTTTCATAATAGCTGAATGCAGTTGATCCTTTGGAATATCCTCCGCAGAGATAATGCCAAGTTCGGACATGCCGTTATATATAATCTGCTTTGCCATATCGGAAGCATGCTTGAAATCACCGGATCCGCCGGTACTTCTATTACCGAATATAAGCTCTTCGGCAAGAACACCTGCCAGTGCCACCGAGATTCTGGATTTCATATAATCATAGGTATATAGATACATATCATCTTCCTGAGTCTGGCGTACATAGCCTAAAGCATTACTTCTGGACGCAACATTGACGCTGGCGACGGAACCGGGAATTCTAAGCTCACCAATCAAAGCATGACCAGATTCATGTACTGTTATTCGATGTTTTTCCTCTTTACTTGGAAGCCTGTCAAGTTTTTCACCCATCATAACCTTTTCGATTGCACTTCTGAAATGGTTGGAGTCAATCTTATCGGAGTTTTCTCTCATTGCAAGTATGGCAGCTTCATTTGCGACACTTTCCAGTTGCGCTCCCGAGAATCCGAAGGTATCTTTAGCCAAAGCATCGATGCTTACATCTGATGCAAGAGGCTTATTCCTAACATGCAGCCTCAATATATGCATACGTCCCTTTTTATCGGGAAGGTCAACTTTTACAAGACGGTCAAACCTTCCGGGACGAAGTAATGCCGAGTCAAGCATGTCAACACGGTTTGTTGCACCTATTATCAAAATTTTGATTTCTTCAACAGCAGAAATGCCATCCATTTGCACCAAAAGTTCATTCAGAGTTTGGTCGTGTTCCTGATGCCCGTTATTCTGACCTCTTGCTCCTCCGAGAACCTCGATTTCATCAATGAAAATGACAGCACTGGATTTTTTCAGATATTTGGCAGTTTTTTTTGCCTGTTCAAAAAGCCTGCGTACCCTTTGAGCGCCTACGCCGACATACATTTCCACAAATTCAGAACCGCTGACTGATAGGAATACCGAATTTGTAAACTGGGCTGCTGCTTTTGCCAGCAGCGTTTTCCCGGTACCCGGAGGCCCGTTGAGTAATATGCCCTTTAAAGGGCGGATTCCCAAGAGCTTTAGCTGTTCGTTATCTTTCATGAATTCCAGAGCTTCGCAAAGCTCGTTTTTGGCAACCTCTTGTCCCCCGATATCATCAAAGGAAATTGTACAGATATTTCTGTTTGCCGAAGCAAAATTGGCGCCATTGTTTGGCTGTTTGGCGAAGTTAAAATAAAATAGCATGCCTATTAGTCCAATTATGAACACCATAGGCAGTATATCGACACCTTGAAGCACTAAAAACAGGAGTGCTCCTGCGGCTGCTCCTGCAATTATCTCTTTGTGTTTCATCAAAGGTTCCCTCCTATCCTGCCTGTTTGCCGTTCAATCACAGCAAATAAAGATTTATCGGCTTTAGCAAGCTGAAGATAGATATTTTGTTCATCCACATATACTTTAGCTTCGGCTCCGATTATTTCAGCCGCTTCACGGACTTTAACTTCAAGAGTTGGGAAATCTCCATCCACTATGGACTTTTGGACATAATAATGAATATCATAATACGCCTTTTCCAATTCTCCGGATCGATTATCAGTGATTTCAAGTGAAAATTTTCTGCCGTTTAATGTAAGGTTAATGCTCTCCGTTATTTCTTTGTAGACTTTTTGAATGTTATCTATACCTTTGAGTCTGACTTGTATACTGACAGTGTCCTTTATACTATTGCCGGCATCCCAGGTAACTTTTTCAACTCCGTTAATTTCACCGAGCGTTTTGCCCAGAGGCAAGTCGATGAAATAATTTTGCCACAATGCCTGTCCTGTATATAGCAAGGTCACTGTAATAATCAATGCAATGAAGCCTTTAATTATTTGAATGTAATTCTTATTTTTCACAGTAAACCTCCTTTTTCATATTAGTTTACATAATATTATAGCATAAAAAATTATTAAGTGCCAGCACCGGATAAAAGAACAAAAAAAAGATTAAGTGGCAAGCACTTAATCTTTTTTTTATCGATTTACAATTTAAATTTTTCCAGTGAAGTCTTTAATTTTGCGGCCATTTCCGACAGGTTATTAGTATTGGCTGAAATTTCCTGAAGTGTTGCAACCTGCTCTTCTGTGGAAGCAGCTACTTCTTCGGAGTTTGCAGCATAGCCTTCTGCAATAACTGCCAGTTTGCTGATAACTTTGTTTATTTCGGCTGTCTCTGTATCAATATTCTTTGTACCCTTTGTAACCTCTACAAATTTCATTCTCATATGCTCAACCGATGAAGCTATTACCTCAAATATCCTCTTGACATCTTCAACAGAGGTTTCCTGCTCTTTAATTATCAGCTCGGAGGTTTCCACTTCCTTGACGGCATTTTCGGTCCCCTGTTTGATTTCTTCTATAAGGTTGCTTATCTTACCTGTTGCCGCAGAGGACTGCTCTGCAAGCTTACGTACTTCATCAGAAACAACAGCAAAGCCTCTTCCTTGCTCTCCTGCTCTGGCAGCCTCAATTGCGGCATTTAGTGCAAGAAGGTTTGTCTGGCTGGATATGCTGCTTATTACTTCTACAATTTCACCTATCTGCTTTGATTTTTCATCCAGAGATTTTATAGCCCCCGCAACGTTATGGCCGGCATTTGTGTTTTCTATAACCTTTGTATTCTGTAAGCTTACTGCCTTCATTCCTTCCCCGATAAGTTCATGAACCTGATCGGAGGCTTCTGAGGCATTATTTGTGTTCTCTACAATTACTTTCAGGTCCTCACCCAGCTGCATTACTTTGGTAACACCCTCCTGAACGCTTTGAGCCTGAGTATCCGCCCCTTTCGCCAAATCGGACACTGCATCCGCCATCTGTTCGGATATAGTAACTGCCTGATGTGAAGAAGCAGTCATCTGGTCTGCATAAGAAGCTACTGTATGGGATAATTTATTAATCTCCTCTACAAGTGCTTTTATATTATCAGTCATTGTATTAAAACTGTTGGCTAATTGACCTACTTCATCCTTAGACTTGATGTTTACTTTATTTGTCAAATCCCCTGCTGCCACCTGTGCAGCAGCTCTATTCAACATTTCAATCGGTTTGGTTATGGATGAAGAAATCAGGAAAACGACGATAGACATTATTAACAATACTGCAACAACTGCCATGGCCAGTTTGTTGGCAGTACTGTTCATTTCCGCATAAACCTCTGCCTCCGGCTGCACTATTCCGATCTTCCATCCCGAAAGAGGTACTGTAGTAAAGGAAACAACTTTTGCTTCTCCCTTTTCCGCAAACTTTGTGAAGCCGGATTCACTATTGAGCATTGCTTCTGAAAGCTCTACAAAAGCTTTATCTTCGTTTTCCAGCAGCTTTGTGCCTACCAGTTCCTTAATCGGGTGAGCCATAACCATACTATTTGCATCTATCAGTAATGCATAGCCATTTTCGCCAACTTTTATTTCATTTACAATCTTACTAATCTCGACCAAAGATATATCAGATCCCATTACTCCCCTTTTGGAGCCGTCGGGAAAATATACCACCTTAGCCGGAGATACCACTACATTGCCTGTAATAACGTCTATATACGGATCGGTGAGTATTACTCCGCTAGTTTCCATTGCCTTCTTATACCAGCTTCTGGTTCTGGGGTCCCAGCCTGCATCAGGTATCCAGCCGGTACCGTCTATAAATCGACCGTCCGCCTCAAGCCCTACATAAATGTCCTGGATCTGACTGTTCTTTTTTATCAGCCCCGCCAGAACCTCCTGCTCCTTTTGTTCATCAATACCGGATACCAGGTTAGCTTCACTAAGGGTTTCAATTACTTTTGCAAAACCAAACAGCCATCCATTGATTTCCTCTGACTTTTCATATGCAATTAATCCGTTTTGCACCTCGATGTTTTTCTCAAGTGTTGTCCTGTTGGTAATATAGAAGCTGTACGAAGTAAACAAAAGTGCTATAGACGCTACTAACAATACCGGAACGAGAAGCTTTATTTTTAGACTCTTCATTTCTTGGCCCCCTTTCATTTTCTGGAGTAAATGTTTTTCCAAGGTTTGTTCCGTCTCTGCGATAGGTAATATTATCAGTTTAATAATCTTAATAAAATCATTATATTTCAATTTTTTACTTATTTCGACACTAATTTACAAAGTCCTTCTTTAATATAAATGCCGGGCACCATTTGACAGTATGATACCGCACCAATTATAATACTGTTATAAATATGCAAAAATTGATGAGATAGGAAGTGAGAAAATATGTACGGCTTTTTTTTGAAATATTTGGTTATAGGTATATTAGTAGGCGGATTAGCTATTGTTTTCAGAAGTAATATTGTGTTCTTATCTGTGCTTATTGTTTTGCTGATTATGATTATTGCAGCGTTATCACTTACTATTGTCAAAACTGTTACTGGTGTGCGCAATAGCTTAAATGAAATTGTCAATGGACAGCTAAACATAAGTATAAAAAAATCCAAAATTAATGTTATTGATTCAGTAGGGCAAAAGATTAATGAATATCTTGTTAAAATTCGCAATTTAGTATGCCAATATCAGAATTTCTCTGAGAAGACAATAAAAGAATCTCATTCAATCAGAGAACAAGCAGAAAGTCTTAGAAATATATCCGGCGAAATTGCCTCAACGGTTCAAAATATAGCTGAAACAGTTAATAGTGAGGCGGAATCAACGGGTAAAGTAATAGAAGATATTAATATATTTAATCAAAGCCTCGGAGAAATATATGAAAATGCCAAGATTTCTTCCAATGTTGCTAAGGATTCAAAAATAATAGTGGACGATAGTTTTAAAACCTTCGAAGAAACCTTTATAAAGGTGGATGAAATCAGGATAAATAATGATAAAGTTCTGGAGGATATGACCCACCTGGATAAGTCAATAAAGCAAATTAGTGTTATTACTGAAACTGTTGAGTCTATAGCTTCTCAGACACGCCTCCTGGCACTAAATGCTTCCATAGAAGCGGCAAGAGCGGGAGAAGCGGGGAAAGGCTTTGCAGTAGTGGCAGGAGAAGTTAGTAAACTCGCTGATGATTCATCAAAATCAGCAAAAGAAATTAAGAGCTTGATAGATGGAATTACCGGGGAGATAAATCAATTAACTAACAACATAAGTATCCAGACTGATATCATAAAAAATAATGTAAACTTTGCAAGAATAGCTTTGGATAAATCTGAGGAAATAAATAAAGCAGTTAATGAGAACATGAAGGCAGCGGATGAAATAGTGAGGCTGACGGAAAAACAAAAAGAAAAGATAATTGGTATTACTGATTCAATGGGAATAATCAATGACAGCACCCAGCAGAATGCGGCAGTATCTGAGGAAATTAGTGCATCGACTCAGGAACAGCTATCAATAATTGAGACAATATATGATGCCATGGTTGGTCTTAACAACGCAATAGAGTATAGTAATAATATAATAGATAAATTTCTTGGAGGGTTTAAGATAACTGATGATATCAAGAAGAAGGTGGAAAGGACTAAGAGCCTTGTTACAGAAATATCCACATCTAAAGAAGTATTAAATCTAAAAGGTGAAAAGCTTCAGGAATATCTCATAGCTAAACAGAAATCTGTGGATTTCATTGAACTGATTTCTTTTATTAGCAAAAAGGGACGTCAGGAAGTCACTACTGAAGACGTACCGGAGGAGCACAGAGATGTAAGCGCAAGACCTTATTTTTTGAAGGCTATTGCAGGAGAAACATTCATCAGCAAAGAATATATATCTACGTTTTCAAATCACTACAATATTACAATATGCATGCCAATATTTGAAAACGGTGCGACAGTGGGTGCAATTCTGGCTGATATTAACCTTAACGAGAATTAAGATTGGCAGATGGGCACCATATAAGACAACCAATAAATTAACAATTAACAGACTGGCGCTATAAAGAAAGGAGTAGGGAGTTGGGTATTTTTTATGCCGTTTCCTCGGCTGTATCCTTTGGTTTTGTACCTGTATTTGCGGTAGTTGCTTATAATGCAGGGACTAATGCCGTTACTGTATTGTTTTTCAGGTTTCTTATTGCTTCCGCGATATTGGCAGGGATCCTGCGTTATAGAAAAGTGGAACTAAAGGTAAGCAGGAAGCTTTTCAGCAGGCTTGCATATGTAGGTATAGCCGGCTATGCAGTAACCTGTATTACTTTATTTGTATCTTATAATTATATTTCGACGGGTCTGGCTATGACATTGCATTTTATATATCCGGCGGTTGTTGCGGTCCTTTCTTTTTTCATTTTCAAGGAAAAAATGCCGGCCTTGAAGATTATTGCTTTAGCTGTTTCTATTATCGGAGTGTATATACTGGCAGGTAATATAGGCTCTTCGGTTGATTTGAAGGGGATTGCTCTCGCCCTTGCATCAGGTATCCTATATTCCATATATACAATAGAAATAGGTAAAGAGGAACTAATGGCCTTGGACGGGCTTCTCATTACTTTTTATATATCATTTTTATCTGCTGTCGCAATTTTCATTTTCGGAACTGCAACCCACAATCTGATTTTCACGTTGAAATTACCTGCAGTACTTGGTATCTTGGCTCTCGCATTGGTTTGTACGGTTTTCGGTATTCTTGCCTACAATAAATCCATACAGCTGATAGGTCCTACATATGCCGCAGTTTTCAGCACTGTTGCCCCGATTACCAGTGTGATCCTGGGAATCATTATTTTTGATGAAAGCCTTAGTAAGACAGCTGCAATAGGAAGCTTTATGATTATAGCGTCGGTGTTCCTTTTTTCTTATAACAAGAAAGTTAAGACTGCGGAAACAGAGATCGTTGATGTATCGAAGAATTAAGTTTATTTCTCTTGCATTTCTTTCCACTTTGCCAGAGCCTCAGCCATTGCATTATTTATGGGCTCTTCTTTTTTCTGTTTTTGCATAAAATTCTGCACTGTTCTTTTATCGCTGCTTTCAGTTCTTTCTTCCATGCGTTTGCTGAAGCTGGATAACTTTTCACGGAAACCGCAGCTGCAGGTAAACAGACGACCTTCACCTTCACCTTTAAGTTCCATTCTCTTGTGGCATTCAGGGCACCGGGCATTGGAAAGTTGTGCAACGCCCTTACGGTAACCGCATTCCCTGTCGGGACAAATAAGCATCCTGCCTTTTTTGCCGTTGACCTCCAATAAGAATTTTCCGCATTCGGGACATCGGGTTCTTGTCATATTATCGTGTCTGTATGTGTCTGTGCTTGATACAACTGCGGAAACCAATTTGCCGGCATGAGCCCTGATATTACTGATAAAAACTCCTGCATTGGCTTTTCCTTTGCTTATATCATAAAGCTGCTGTTCCCATTTTGCAGTAAGCTCCGCTGACCTGAGCTCTGAGGGAGCCAGGTCTATAAGCTGTACCCCTTTTGCCGTAGGAAAAATCTCTTTCCCTTTTCTTTCTATATAAAAGGTATTGAATAGCTTTTCTATTATGTCCGCCCTTGTTGCAGGAGTACCCAATCCGCTGGTTCTGTCAAGTGCTTCCCTTAAAGCTTCATTTTCTATAAATTTACCCGGATGCTCCATAGCGGTAAGCAGCGTGGCTTCTGTATATCGTGCGGGAGGTTTTGTTTTTCTGTTGACAGATTTTACGGCTAAGAACTTCAATTTATCTCCCTTTTGCAGAGGCGGCAGCGACTGTTCGCTATCTTCATCGTCATTCTGACTGTCGGAATTATTTCTATCATCATATACGGCTTTCCAGCCTGGGGATTTAGTCACTTTACCTCTTGCAAATAACTGTTCTCCGGCCGCTTCTACCTTTACTGTTGTTTGTTCATACTGATAAGCGGGACTCAAAACCGCAAGAAAACGCTTTACCACCAGGTCAAATATGTTGCGTTCCTCAGCATTCAGAGCAGAGAGCCTGACAGGCTGCTCTGTAGGTATGATAGCGTGATGGTCGCTGACCTTGCTGTTATCCACCAGTCGGCCGGTGGTGTTTATCTTGCCCCAAAGCAGGTTTTGAGCTATTGAGGCATAGGGTCCTATTGCTATGCTTTTCAATCTATCAGGAAGAGTTGCTACAATATCGGTAGTGATATGCCGTGAATCTGTTCTGGGGTAAGTCAGTACCTTATGATGTTCATACAGAGACTGCATTATAGATAGAGTCTGTTTGGCAGAATAGCCGAATCGCTTGTTGGCATCCCTCTGCAATTCCGTAAGGTCGTAGGCCAGAGGGTGAGGTTCGCTTTTGGCTTCCTTTTTTATTTCGGTTATTTCTCCCGTCTGTCCGGTAAGCTTAGATGCAATAGCTTCCGCCTTTGATTTATCGAAAAGCTGAGTGCTGCTGTTGCTTTTATCCTTCCAAAGCAATGTAAACCCGTTGACTTTGGCTTCAATTGTCCAATAGTCTCTGGGAACAAAGCTCTTTATCTCATTTTCTCTCTGCACAATCATTGCTAAGGTTGGGGTCTGAACTCTGCCCGCAGACAGCTGCGCATTGTATTTGCAGGTAAGGGCACGGGTGACATTAAGCCCGATCAGCCAATCTGCTTCAGCTCTGCACTGGGCAGCTCTGTACAGATTGTCATAATCCTTGCCCGGTTTCAGTTGATTAAAGCCTTCTCTTATCGCCTTGTCTGTCTGGGATGAAATCCATAATCGTTTTATTGGCTTTCTGAAGCCTGCCTTTTCTATAATCCAGCGGGCAACCAATTCCCCTTCCCGGCCGGCGTCGGTTGCGATGACCAGTTCATCAACATCTTGCTGCTTCATAAGACCGCGGACTATTCCATATTGTTTGGAGGTCTGCTTTATAACAACAAGGTCCATTTTATCCGGCAGCATTGGAAGGTCATCAAGATTCCAGTTTTTATATTTGTTATTATAAGCTTCAGGGTCGGCTAAAGTCACCAGGTGGCCAAGAGCCCAGGTTACAATATACTTTTGCCCTACAATATACCCGCTGCCATTTTGATTGCAGTTCAATACCTTTGAAAGATCTCTCCCTACGGAGGGTTTTTCTGCTAATACCAATATTTTTCCCATACTAAGCTCCTAAAAAATAGTAATATGGGCGAACTTTGTTCGCCCACTGTTTAGTTTACCATAAATAGCTATGAATTACACTACTTTTAGCGAGCTGTATTGGTGATGATTATAAAAAATTCCATGCTGATTTATAATAATTACAATACAGTAAGAAATCAATAATCTTTGAATGGGGGGTTATATAAATATGAATATTATGGGTCTGAAAAGAACAGCTATTCTCATGTTATATATGTTATAGGAATATCTGAATAATTTCAAAATATATTAGTTGTAGAACTAAAACCACACAAGGTTGTGTAATGAAGCAGCGGGGCTTCTTGGGAGAAATACATTTCTCACGGGAAGTCCTGCTTTTTAGAGCAAAAAGATAACTCGTGATGATAAAACAGTGTAGTCTGTGTAGTCGCTGAAGGAGAAATTCACAGAGACTACAGTTAAAACTCGTGATATGTAGTTTGTGTAGTTTGTGTAGTCGCCGTCAGACTTGTGCTA
>JAQVFD010000029.1 GCA_028697435.1 Clostridiaceae bacterium | reverse complement strand
AGCTTCTGAAGTCTTCAGAACACAGTGAAGAAGATGAGGGAGTGGAGGAAAACCATGAGCATGGAATCTATGATCCTCATGTATGGGTAAGTCCGATAAGAATTAAGCAGCAAGCTCAGAATGTTTATGATGCCCTTATAGAAATTGATCCTGAAAATTCAGAGTATTATAGAACAAATTTGCTAAAACTGGAATCAAAGCTTTCTGGTTTGACTGAAGATATTCAGAATGCTGTAAAGCTTTTTAAGAGCAATGTAATAGTTGTATCCCATGAGTCCTTCGGATATTTTGCAAATGATTTTTTACTAGAGCAGATTGCAATAAGGGGAATCAATCCTCAGGAGGAACCAAGCCCTTCAAAAATGGTCGAGCTTGTCAAGAAGTGCAGGGAGAAAAATGTAAAATATGTTTTTTTTGAGAAGCTTACAAGTCCAAAGCTCTCTGAGACCCTGGCAAGGGAAGTGGGAGCCGGAACCTTGGTGCTTAATGATGCAGCAGGCTTAAGTGAAGAAGATATAATGTCCGGGAAGGATTACGTGACAATAATGTATGAAAACCTGGAAAACTTGAAAAAGGCATTGGGTGATTAAATGGGACAGGAAATTATCAGAGTTGAAAACATAACCTTCGGATACGGTAAAGCCAAGGTGCTGGATAATGTCAGTACGGGCATTGTTGACGGAGATTTCATAGGAATAGTAGGACCGAATGGCTCGGGTAAAAGTACGCTGCTTAAGATTTTTCTTGGCTTAATAAAACCTCAGAATGGTACTGTCAGGGTTTTTGATATTGACATTGAAAAATTCAACCAATGGGGGAAGATAGGTTACATACCTCAAAAGGCCACCTCCTTCAACCAGGGCTTTCCTGCAACTGTGGAGGAGGTTGTTTCGGCAAACCTATATCCGATTATTGGTTTGGCAGGGCATATAAAAAAAGCTCATCAGGAGATGGTTGATGAGTCGCTTCAGACCGTGGGGATGTTGGAATATAAGAAAAACATAATCGGAAGGCTCTCCGGGGGCCAGCAGCAAAGAGTATTCATTGCTAAAGCACTGGTCAGCAATCCGAGGGTGATATTTATGGATGAACCGACTGTAGGTATTGATCAGAATTCTGAGGAAAGCTTTTATGAGTTAATGGAGTTTTTAAACAGGGAGAAGGGAATTACTTTGGTAATGGTCACCCATGACATAGGCGCGATAGATAGCAGAGTCAACAGGGTATTGTGCTTATTTGACGGAAAGCTTTATGAGAATGACTGTGAAATAAACAAGGCTTCGGAAGTATTCAAAGAGGCGTATGAAAAGCATAATAGCGTGCAGATAATACACAGGCATTCGTGACATAACCCGTAATATTTGCAGTAAATGAAATGCTGCACATATAGGGATTTAGTCATATAAGTGCAAAACTTTTATGCGAAGCATAAAAGTTCAGGCACTCGTGAGGAGTATAACTTATGTTTGAGTTGCTTAATTATGAATTTATGCAGAGGGCTTTTGCAGCAGGTCTATTGATCGCTGTAATTTGTCCTCTTATAGGTACCTTTGTCGTCATGAGAAGATTGTCCATGATTGGAGATACACTTTCCCATGCCTCTTTGGCAGGTATTGCCGCAGGTATGTTAGGAGGGCTGTATCCATTATGGGGCGCATTGATTTTTTCATTAATTGCTGCTATAGTTATTGAGAAACTGAGGAAGCGATTTTCCCATTATGCCGAGCTGTCGATATCCATAGTGCTTTCGGCAAGTATAGGCTTGGCTGTTGTTTTGATAAGCCTTGCCAACTCCTTCAATGCAGACCTTATGAGTTATCTTTTCGGAAGCATAATAGCGGTAAGTGCACTTGATATATACATAATCTTAAGTTTAAGTATAGTTATATTAATATCTGTATATATGTTCTACAAGGAATTTTTCTATATGGCTTTTGATGAAGAGGGTGCGGAGTTAGCGGGAATGCCGGTATCCAACCTGAACATGTATTTCACGGTTTTGACGGCCATGACTATTGTTGTCTCCATGAGAGTTGTAGGTATGATGATGGTATCCTCCCTGATGATAGTACCCGTAGCCTGCAGTTTATTGATATCAAAGAGCTTTAAGAATACTGTTTTTTTGTCGGTAATCTTTGCATTGGTTTCTGTAGTAATAGGGCTTTTTTCATCTTATTGGTTTGACCTGGCACCGGGAGGTTCTATTGTGCTGACCTCGGTATTCATACTTATTGTTATTTTAATTGCGAAAAAAGTCCTCAAAATGCAGTAATCCGGCAGGGCCGGTTAAGGAAGTGTAAAATGAAAAGTATTGCGGAGTTTGAAGCTGAGTTGAAAGGTAAGGGCTATAAACTAACAGAACAAAGAAAATTCATTATTGAGGTTTTTAATGAAAACCCCGGGCATCATACTGCCCATGAGGTTTTTGATCTGGTTAAGTGCAAGCTGAAGGGAATTAATTTCTCAACCATATATCGGAATCTCGAGCTTCTTAGCACTCTTAAAATAATTAGTAAAATGTATATACAAAGTGGTATAAGCTATTATGAGCTTTGCGGAAGCGGACACCACCATCATTTGATATGCAAAGGCTGCGGAGAGACCAGAGAGGTGGATATATGCCCATATGCAAACCTTGAAGTGGAAAGGTTGAATGAAATAGGTTTTAAGGCAACCGACCATAAATTTGAAATATTCGGTTATTGCAGCAAGTGCAGATAAATACAAATTAAGGTTTGAGATAATATATGAAGGATAATATTAATATAATATGATGAGATAAGAATTTATTATGAGGTGAAATTGATGATTAGTAAAAGGACAGCTTTTTTTTGGGCAATATTTCTGGTAATCATTACAGCCTTCAGCACCTTTGTAATTACAAATACAGTTGCTATCAGCCTGGGGAACAAGGTAGTAATAGGGCAGAAGGACTATGAAACGATTAAGAGCATGGATAAGCTATTGGGACTTAAAGGATATATTAAGAGTAATTATGTGGAAGATGCTGAGGATAATCAGCTTATTGAGGGTGCAATAAAAGGAATGTTCGAGTCCTTGGGAGATCCCTATTCTTTATATATGACCAAGGAGGAATTCAAGAATTTCAATGAATCAACCAAAGGCTCCTATGGAGGTATCGGGGTTATTGTGAGTAGAAGTGAGGACGGATATGTGACTGTTGTAGCTCCCATAGAGGATACACCCGGAGAAAAGGCCGGGCTTAAAACCAATGATAAGATTATTAAGGTTGATGATAAGGATATAATAGGCATTGACCTGGAAGCAGCAGTTGCACTAATGAAGGGCAAAAAAGGCACCAAGGTCACATTGACTATTATGAGGGACAATATACGTGAATCCAAGGTTTTTGAAATAATCAGGGAAGAGATAATTCTTAAGACAGTGAAAAGCAATGTGATGGAAAAGGATATAGGCTATATCAGAATAACCATGTTTGATGAAGATACCGGAAGTGAGTTCAAGAAAGCATTGAAAGAACTAAAAGCGCAAAAAATTAAGGGTCTGATAGTTGATCTCAGACAGAATCCGGGAGGTTTTATAAATCAATGTGTTGAAGTAGCCGATGAACTTCTTGATGAGGGGCTTATTGTATATACCGAGGATAAGGTAAAAAAACGGGAAGACTATAAATCAAAGCAGGGTAAGCTGGATGTGCCTTTTGTAATGCTGATTGACGAAGGCAGCGCCAGTGCTTCGGAAATAGTATCAGGGGCAGTGAAGGACAGGAAAGCGGGACTGCTTATAGGGGTGAAGACCTTTGGAAAAGGTCTGGTCCAATCCATTGAGCAGCTTAAGGACGGCTCAGGCATGAAGCTTACAACGCAGAAGTATTATACTCCCAACGGCATAAGCATCAATAAGGTGGGGATACAGCCGGATATTGAGGTTAAGATTCCGGAGATAAAAGAGGGAGAAAACCCTGAAGATGTGAAGGATATACAGCTGGAAAGGGCTGTAGAGGAACTGATTAAGCAGATAAAGTAAAAAGCCTTAAGGGCTTTTTCTTTTTGTGTATATTGTTACTTTATTATCGCAAGTGCTTACTGTGAAATGTATAGTATTATTATTACTCTTGTATTATACTAATACTTGCATAAATTCTAAAAACAGGTTGACAGGGAAAGAAATACATTATAGAATAAATACGAACACACGTTCCATATGTTTTACACTAAACATCTTACATTGAATTCAAATAGTGTAAAACATTTTCCCTGATTCATATGTCGTGAAAAGTACATTACTTTAACACAAAATTAGAATCTTCAACTAATTTTGTAATGATAAATCTTTTTCACGACATATATAACAGATTTATCATAAAGTAATTATGTAAACTCAATGCCACTGTGATATAATTTAAATATATATTTATTCAAGAGGGTGTAACAATGGATAGATTCAAGCTTGTATCAGACTACAAGCCAACGGGAGATCAGCCGGAAGCAATAGAAAAACTGTCTAAAGGGATATTGGCGGGGGATAGGTATCAGACGCTGCTGGGTGTTACAGGCTCAGGTAAAACCTTTACCGTTGCCAATGTTATAGAAAAGGTTCAGAAGCCGACCTTGGTACTCGCTCACAATAAAACCCTGGCTGCACAGCTTTGCAGTGAATTCAAGGAGTTTTTTCCGGACAACTGTGTAGAGTACTTTGTCAGCTATTACGACTTTTATCAGCCGGAGGCTTATGTGGCTCATTCCGATACATATATCGAAAAAGAAGCGGATATCAATGATGAAATTGATAAGCTCAGACATTCTGCTACAGCTGCACTGTTCGAGAGAAAGGATGTCATAATTGTAGCCAGCGTCTCCTGCATATACGGGCTTGGAGATCCGGAGGATTACAAGTCCCTTGTGCTGTCCTTGAGAAAAGGGATGGTTAAGGATAGGGATGAGATGCTGAGAAAGCTTATTGATATTCAATATGACAGGAACGATATAAATTTTGTCAGAGGCACCTTCAGGGTAAGAGGGGATATTGTTGATATTTTTCCTGCAGCCTCCTCGGATAAGGCAATAAGAGTTGAATATTTTGGAGATGAAATAGAAAGAATCCTTGAGATAGATTCACTTACAGGAAATATAACAGGGGAAAGGCAGCATGTTTTTATATACCCTGCTTCCCATTTTGCCACTACTCAGGAGAAGCTGGAAGCGGCAATAAAGAATATTGAGACAGAGCTTATCCTAAGGGTAAAGGAGCTTAAGGAACAGGATAAGCTGCTTGAAGCCCAAAGACTTCTGCAAAGGACAAATTATGATATTGAGATGATGAGAGAAGTGGGTTATTGCTCCGGAATCGAGAATTACTCAAGGCATATAAGCGGCAGGGCACAGGGAAGTGCACCCTATACGCTGTTGGACTTCTTTCCGAAGGATTTTTTATTGGTAGTTGACGAATCCCATGTAACGATACCTCAGGTCAGAGGCATGTATTTCGGAGACAGGTCCAGGAAGGAGTCCCTTGTTGGCTACGGCTTCAGGCTGCCTTCGGCTTTTGACAACAGACCTTTGAATTTTGAAGAGTTTGAACAGAGGCTGAATCAGGTGGTTTATGTAAGTGCCACACCGGCGAAGTTTGAGGTTGAGCGAAGCTCTTATGTAGCAGAACAGATTATAAGACCTACCGGATTGGTGGACCCTGAGATAGAAGTAAGGCCCGTAAAGGGACAGATTGACCACCTTATCGGAGAGGTGCGGGATAGGGCAGAAAAGGATCAAAGAGTGCTGGTTACCACCCTTACCAAGAAGATGGCCGAGGATCTGACAGCTTATATGAAAGAGCTGGATATAAGGGTCCGGTATTTGCATTCGGATATACTTACCATAGAGCGAATGAAAATATTGAGAAGCCTCAGGTTAGGTGAGTTCGATGTGCTTGTAGGCATTAATCTTCTCAGGGAGGGCTTGGACCTTCCGGAGGTGTCACTGGTTGCCATTCTCGATGCAGATAAGGAAGGATTCTTAAGGTCTGAGACTTCTCTTATTCAGACAGTCGGCAGGGCATCCAGAAATGTGGATGGGCAGGTAATAATGTATGCCGACAATATCACCGACTCCATGAGAAGAGCAATAAGCGAAACTAACAGAAGAAGAAAGATTCAGATGGATTACAATGAGAAACATGGGATAGAACCTCAGACTATAAGAAAAGCAATACATGAAATCATTGAAGCTACTACTGCCGCAGAAGAATCTGTAAAATACGGCATGAAGCAGGATGTTGAGTTCATGAGGAAGGATGATTTGCTCAGATTGATATCTGCTTTGGAAGAAGAAATGAAAGACTGTGCTAGAGCCCTGCAATATGAACGGGCGGCAGAGCTTAGGGATAAAATAATCGAACTTAGACGCAAGTTGAAGAAATAACGAGGTGAATTATGTCAAAGGACAAAATTATAATTAAGGGTGCCAGAGAGCACAACCTTAAGAACATAGATATTGAAATACCAAGAGATAAATTTGTAGTAATTACAGGGCTAAGCGGTTCCGGCAAGTCCTCCCTGGCTTTTGACACCATATATGCGGAAGGGCAGAGACGTTATGTAGAATCTCTTTCCGCTTATGCAAGACAATTCTTGGGGCAAATGGAGAAGCCGGATCTGGATTATATAGAGGGGCTCTCTCCGGCAATTTCCATAGACCAGAAGACAACTAACAGGAATCCACGCTCCACGGTAGGAACTGTAACGGAGATATATGACTATATGAGGCTGCTTTATGCCAGAATAGGGACGCCCCATTGTCATGTGTGCGGGAAGGAAATATCCCAACAGACTGTGGATCAGATGGTTGACTATATAAATACCTTAGATCCGGGAACCAAAATACAACTTCTTGCTCCGGTTATACAGGGTAAAAAGGGAGAACATCAGAAGCTTCTGGAGGAAATAAAGAAGAGCGGTTATGTCAGAGCAAGGATTGACGGAGAGGTTACCGATCTCAACGAAGAAATAAAGTTGGATAAGAATAAGAAACATACTATAGAAGTAATAGTTGATAGGATTGTGGTCAAGGAAGGTGTTAACAAGAGGCTGACAGATTCTTTAGAGACTGTGTTGAAGCTGACCGGGGGAACTGTGCTTCTTGACATAATAGGCAAAGAAGAACGGCTGTTCAGTCAAAATTTTGCTTGTGTAGAATGCGGAATAAGCATAGAAGATCCCGAACCAAGGATGTTCTCATTCAACAGCCCCTTCGGCAAATGTCCTGTATGCGATGGCTTAGGTGAGTTGCATAGAATAGATCCTGACCTGATAATACCGGATAAAAGTAAATCAATTTTAGAGGGTGCGATAGAACCGTGGAAGAACTTAGATGATAGTTCCTGGTATTATAATGTAATAAAGGCCGCAGCCAAACGATATGGCTTCAGCATGAATACTCCTATTTGTGAATTGGATGAAAAAGTGGTACAGATCCTTTTATACGGCAACGGAGGAGAAAAGATAGAAGTTAAATACCAAAGGGAATATGGCAGCGGTGAATTTATGATGGCTTTTGAAGGAATTGTGAAAAACCTTGAAAGGCGGTATAAAGAGACTAAGTCCAACTATATGAGATATGAAATCGAAAACTATATGTCATCTATACCATGTTCCGAGTGCAAGGGGGCAAGGCTGAAAAAAGAAAGCCTTGCAGTAACAATAGGCGGATTGTCAATTGCCGACGTATGCAATCTGTCGGTATATCAGATCATGGACTTCTATAGGGATTTGAAGCTTACCGAAAAACAACAATTTATATCAAAGCTCATATTGAAAGAGATACGTGACAGATTGGAATTCCTGGTTAACGTAGGCCTGGAATATCTTACTCTTTCTCGTGCATCAGGAACCTTATCCGGAGGGGAAGCGCAGAGAATAAGGCTGGCTACCCAGATAGGCTCCAGTCTTGTGGGAGTATTGTATATACTTGATGAGCCAAGTATAGGACTGCATCAAAGGGACAACGGAAAGCTGTTAAAGACACTTCGCAACCTTACGGATTTGGGCAACACACTGCTTGTTGTTGAGCATGATGAAGAAACTATGCATGCAGCAGATCACATAATTGATATGGGTCCGGGAGCGGGAGTCCACGGAGGACATATAGTCGCAGCAGGACCCTTGGATAAAATATTGGCCTGCGAGGAATCTATAACAGGGCAGTACCTAAGCGGAAAAAAGCGGATTCCCATTCCCCGGGAGAGAAGAAAACTCAACGGTAAATGGATTGAAATTAAAGGAGCAAGGGAAAATAATCTTAAGGATTTGGATGTTAATATACCCCTTGGAATATTTACCTGTGTAACAGGAGTTTCAGGCTCGGGGAAAAGTACTTTAATCAATGAAATACTATTTAAGGATCTTTCTCACAGGCTTAACCGTTCCAAACTGAGGGCAGGGGAGCATAATTCCATAACAGGTCTTGAGTATATTGATAAGGTTATTGACATTGACCAATCACCCATAGGAAGAACACCCAGGTCCAACCCCGCCACCTATACAGGTGCTTTTGACATCATAAGAGACGTGTTTGCAAGTACTCCTGAGGCTAAGATGAGAGGTTACAAGATCGGCAGGTTCAGCTTCAATGTAAAGGGCGGAAGATGCGAAGCCTGCAAGGGTGACGGCATAATCAAAATCGAGATGCAATTTCTGCCGGACGTGTATGTT
Source organism: Clostridiaceae bacterium (assembly GCA_028697435.1). Classification (GTDB taxonomy): domain Bacteria; phylum Bacillota; class Clostridia; order Lutisporales; family Lutisporaceae; genus BRH-c25. Next base: position 4,035 of record JAQVFD010000029.1, on the reverse strand, counting down.
CCCTGTGAAGTATGTAAGGGGAAGAGGTACAACAGGGAGACTCTGGAGGTAAGATATAAGGGTAAGAACATTTCTGATGTTCTTGATATGACAGTGGAAGATGCTCTTGAATTCTTCAAGAACTTACCGAGAGTAAAGACAAAGATTCAGACATTATATGATGTGGGACTTGGATATATAAAATTGGGACAGCCGTCTACCGAGTTGTCCGGAGGCGAGGCTCAGAGGATAAAGTTAGCCTATGAGCTGTCAAAGAGAAGCACCGGCAAGACAGTATACATTTTGGACGAACCTACCACAGGCCTTCACATTGCTGATATACACAAGCTCTTAGGGATACTTGACAGGCTTGTGGATGCAGGCAACAGTATAATAGTAATAGAACACAATTTAGATGTTATAAAAAGAGCTGATTATATAATAGACTTGGGACCGGAAGGCGGAGACAGGGGGGGCACGGTTATTGCCCAGGGCACTCCCGAGGATATCTGTAAAATAGACGCTTCATATACGGGACAGTTTTTGAAGAAGATATTAGACAGACCCTAGACACCAGACGCTAGAGTTGAGAAGGGCTTCGAAGGAATACCCGGAATTCTGGTATCTGGTATCTGGCGTCTGAAGAATGCGTCTGCGACGCATTCTTCATTTTTGCTTCGAGTAACGAATCGCACTCTTAGGGCATACCTGTTGGCAGTTTGTACACTCTAGGCATAAAGTGGTACTGATCTCAGCTTTTTTATCTTCCGCTCTTACCGCAATTGCATCAGAGGGACAAACCTTTTCACAAAGCTTACACCCGATACAGTCTTGAATATTCACCTTTTTTGAGAATAATGCAGATTTACCAAATACTTTCTGAAGGGCTCCAAAAGGGCAAATAAGATTATGAAATACTGCAGGCTTATATCTAAGTGTTATCACTACTGAAGCAATAAGCCATACCAAAAGTATCGGCAAGTTCATTTTCCACAGTCTTTTTGCAATCAACATGAATGCAATACTTCCTACCAGCGCAATCCATGCAAAATTACCTGAGCGAAGCCATTTGGGATAAGTATCTGTCTGCAGATTCAACTTTTTTGCCAACCAATCTGTCGGTATCATCATTGTATTCATGGGACAGGCATAACCGCAGTATATCCTTCCAAACATCAATGCCGCTGCAAGGCTTACTGCAAATAAGGCAAGCCACAGCATCATTTTGCCCTTTAGGACTAAAAATAAGAATAACGCTAAAAACAGAACACGTATTATACTATTAGTATGTTTCATAATACCTCACCCTTGCTTTTTTTTATATTATAGCGCTATAATATAAAAAATGGTGTTACCTTGGTAACTAATCGGGAGACTGTTTATGAAAAAACATATTAACTTAATTAAAAATACAACATTACTTAATTCCGTGTCTGAAGAAAACATACAAACAAATCTGGATAGCGGAAACTTCAGAGTAGTTTCATATGGGAAAAAGTGTGTAGTTCATTTTGATGGGGAGCCATGTCGCAAATTAGAAATAATATTAACAGGTAAAGTAGTTGTGGAACGTATTGATGAATCAGGAAATTTGCTTACAATCTCTGAGTTTTACCAAGATGATATTATAGGCGGTAACCTCCTGTTTTCAAAAAATCCTGTTTATCCTATGACTGTATCAACTCAGTTTCCTACTGTAATACTTGAGATAGATAAAGATGTATTATTTGAATTATTGTGTCATGACCCTAAAGTTTTATCTAAATTTTTGGAATTGGTTTCGAACCATGCCTATATTCTCGGAGATAAGATAAGGCATTATGTCAATAAGACAATACGCGAAAGTATTATGAGTTATCTCGATTATGAGTCTAAGAAGCAAAATTCCAATTACATAAAGTTGAATATTTCAAAAAAGTCCCTTGCAGAAAAAATAGGGGTTCAACGCACATCATTATCCCGGGAGCTGGCAAAAATGAAAAGGGATGGTTTGATTCTGTTTGATAAAGATTCAATTACTCTGTTAAAGTGAATAAATATATATACTATTTAAAATAGGAGGAATATACTCATGATTTCATTGGAGGATAAGCTTAAAAATCTCCCGGAAAATCCCGGGGTATATATAATGCGGGATGAATATAATGAGATAATATATATAGGAAAGGCAATTAACCTCAAAAACAGAGTAAGGCAATATTTTCAGAACTCAAAAAATCAGCATCCTAAGGTTGCAGCAATGGTTGAGAGGATAACTGATTTTGAATATATAATAACCGATTCGGAGCTGGAAGCTCTTATATTGGAATGTAATCTAATAAAAAAGCACCGGCCTAAATATAATGTAATGCTTAAGGATGACAAACAGTATCCCTATATTAAAATCACAATAAAAGAAGATTATCCAAGATTGCTTATTGTCAGAGAGATAAAGAAGGACGGAGCAAAGTATTTCGGACCTTATACCGACGTTACCGCAGTAAACAGAACCATTGACCTTCTGAAAAGTCTTTTTCCCATAAGATATTGCAACAAAAACATAAGCAGGGTAATTGGAAAGGAAAGACCTTGCCTTAACTATCATATAAAGAAATGCATAGGCCCATGTCAGGGAAATGTCAGTAAAGAACAATACAGGGAGCTTATTGACTCAATAATTATGATGCTTGAGGGTAAGCAGGAGAGGGTATTGAAGGGGCTGGAGGACAAGATGCATCAGGCAGCAGAGAATCTGGATTTTGAGAAGGCTGCTGAAATAAGGGATAATATGAACTCTTTAATTAAGGTTGCGGAAAAACAGAAGGTTATATCTTCTGCACTGGTGGACCAGGACATTATAGCCTTTGCGTTAAATGAGCCGGAGTCCTGCATACAGATTTTCTTTGTAAGGGGAGGAAAGCTTATTGGCAGAGAGCACTTTCTTATTGAGGATATCAAGCTTAGTGACTCAAAAGAGATATTGAGCAGCTTTATAAAGCAGTACTATGGGTCAGATGCACTTATACCGAGAGAAATAATACTTCAGGAAGAAATCGACGAAATCAATATTATAGAAAGATGGCTCAGCGATAAAAGGGGAGGTCGTGTTAAGATAGTTGTTCCTCAGAGGGGAGAAAAGCAAAAACTTATAGAAATGGTAAGCAGGAATGCTGAAGATACCTTAAGACTTCTGATAGAAAAGCAGAAAAATGACACGGAAAAGACAATGGGAGCATGTATTGAGCTGAAGGGTATATTGCAGCTTAACGATATACCAATCAGGATTGAAGCCTTTGACATATCAAATCTGCAGGGAGTATTGAATGTCGGCTCAATGATAGTTTTTGAAAAGGGAAAGCCCAATAATAAAAACTACAGGCGATTTAAGATAAAATCTGTAGAAGGCGCCAATGATTATGAAAGCATGAAGGAAATTATAGAGAGAAGGTTCATCCACGGTATGAAGGAAAGAGATGAGCTTGAAGCAGAGGGAAAGGATTTTGGGTTGGGCAGGTTCTCAGTGTTCCCGGACCTGATATTACTTGACGGAGGTCTTGGACAAGTCAATGCGGTGCTTACAGTTCTTAATGAGTTGAATATAAATATACCTGTTTGCGGTATGGTTAAAGACGACAAACACCGAACCAGGGGTTTGATATATAATGGCAGTGAAGTCGGGATGCCAAAAAGCTCCATGGCTTTCCGTCTGATATCTTCTATTCAGGAAGAAGCACACAGGTTTGCCATTAGCTATCATAAAAGCCTGAGAAGCAAGACAACTGTCAAATCCGCCCTTGATGACATACCGGGAATAGGGCCTGCCAGAAGAAGATCATTGCTAAAACACTTCGGCAGCTTGAAAAGTATTAAAAAAGCATCCATGGAGGAGCTTGAGGGAGTGCAGGGGATGAACAAAAAAGTTGCGGAAGTTGTATACTATTTTTTTAAACCAAAAAACTTTTCTTAAAATACTTCGTAGTATATTATGAAAACTAAAATAAATTAACAAAGATAGGATTAATAAAACTAGGAGGTAAGTAAAGATATGTATAAGAAATTATATAAATCCAGAACTGT
>JAQVFD010000281.1 GCA_028697435.1 Clostridiaceae bacterium | reverse complement strand
ACAGGTACCTTCTTATTGATTGAAACTATATTTTTCGTTTTGTCATATGTAGTAGTATAGTTGAAATGCTCCTGCACAAATGTCAAGGGCATGTACGACCGGTCCTTATACATTATGGGAGCAGCATCTAACTTTACCTTTTTGCCATCCACATAGGCGTTTGTGCTGCCTATTGTTATTTTTATGGTTTGATTGGATGACTTAAGCTCCATAGTACCGGTCTTGGCATTCCATGAGCATTTATAGCTCAATGCTTCTCCCGTGGCCCTAACAGGGAGAAATATTCTATTGTTTTTTGCAATAGGAGCGTTTGTAGTGTTTGCTTTCTTCCCCAGTATCTGCATTGACAAGGGAGGAGCTTTTATTACCGCTGCTTGTACGACTACGGTGCCTGCAAAGCTTGTTAATAATAGGCAGAGCACAGTTATAAATATAAATGCTTTTTTCATATAATCCCTCCTCGCAGATAGTTTCGTAATTAGACATATATATTATATATTTCGACCATATCCCCCAAATACCTTTACATAAATATTATAATTGTATTACTATAATGTTTCATTTCCATTTCAGCATAAAAAAAGATACGATGTGCTCGTATCTTTCGACGGGAATTTACATTCTTTTGTTTCACCTATTTTAAGACTTTATATAGTTCGTCCACATCAGGAGGATTCAATGAAGATATATCCCCATTTTTTATTATGTTTCTGCCTCCTTCGGTTATCCTGCCGATTATCACAGCCGGTATGCCCTTTTCTTCAAGTATACTTACAAGCTCAGTTCCCTTTGAAGCGGTAATCAGCATCGAACCGCTTGATATCAGCATATATGGATCAATTCCATAAAACCCACAGATTTTTTTTGTAATCTCGCTGACGGGTATCTTGTCAATATATATATCTATGCCCTTTCCGGAGCTTTCTGTAATCTCCCATGCAGCTCCAAGTATTCCCCCCTCGGTAACGTCATGCATGCTGCTTGCCCCGAATTCTCCTGCAGTCGCCCCTTCTTCCACTACACTGATATTTTCAATAAAAGACTTGGCAGACTCTATCTCCTCTTGCGTCAAAAAGCCCTCAAGCTCTTTTTCTTTATCGGCAGCTATTATTGATGTTCCCTCCAACCCTGCCCATTTGGTCATTATCACATCGTCTCCTGCCTTTGCTCCCGAAGACTTTACTATTCTATCCTTCGGCACCTTGCCCAATGCAGTTGTGGATATGACAATCCGGTTTACAGCAGAGGTTATTTCAGTATGTCCCCCGATTATTTCGACTCCCAACTTTGATGCTGCTTCCCCTGCCTCTTCCATTATCCTCTTTATATCTTCTTCTGAAGCCTCCGGAGGTGCCAGAATTGTCATCATTATTCCAAGGGGTCTGACCCCGCAAGAAGCGACATCATTGCAGGAAACATGTATTGCCAGTGCACCGGCATTCTTCACAGCCCCTGTTATCGGATCGGTGGACAATACACATGCATGACTTTCAAAGTCAATGGCGGCACAGTCCTCTCCGATTTCGGGCCGCATTATTACTTCCTCATTGCGTACCTTGATATTATTGAATATCAGGCTTCTTAGCAGTTCCGGAGGAATTTTCCCTTCTTTCATATGTAACACCTTCTTTTAAGCTAAATATGTCAATTTTTATTATATCATAAATCTGTAAGGATTTTATGATTGTGCCATGTGCGTTTTTAGTTTTATCCATCCCTTTAATTGCATAAATATATACCAATCACATTCTTATTATTTAACGGGTGGTGTTTCAATGATATTTGAATTTTCATATCCTGACATAATAAAACAATGCAACACCATGGCTTACCTTAATGTACTATCCTTCTGTATGCTTTCGGGCTGCGGAAATATAGAGCTGCCGGATGAACAAGAGCTAAGCCAGATATACAAGCTGCTTAAGGGAACAAGCAGCAGTAAAATGCCAAAAAATATTGCTTTTATGTCTTCACTTTACAAAAGATGCATTCCTACATATGCAGCCATTCCTGAAGCTTTTTATGATTTTAAAAGTTTCCGCTGGCTTGAGAAAAAAATGAAGAAATCCATTGAGCCAAATGTGCTTGCCCATTCCATATGCAGTATGACTGCTCTGATACCTATTATATTAAATGGAGAAATACAGTCTGAAAACAAGGAGTTTATTGCCTATTGCCTTGGAGTAAGCTCAGTTAAGCAAGCCCGCTTCCTTATTGATTATCTTAAATTAGGGGACTTTTATTATTCCGGAGAGGATACAGGGGATAATGTCTATGGGGAATACAAGATTATCCTTAATAATGAGAATCCTGACATCAAAACCCAAATCTTTGCTGCGGAAGCTCTTTCTTCTGTACTGGAACTGCTTGAACAAAACGGATTATATTCAAGAGGGATTATACCAAAGCTGGAGAATGCTTTGGAAGTTCTGCCGGTGCTATGTGATAATATTGTTGAAAACATTAACGATATCAGCTCCCGTGATCTATCTGTCATTGGTTTGAGTCTTTTATCCATTATGAGCCATACAGTCAGGTACAGGGATATTGTGTATAAAATAGCTAATTCAATAGGATTCGAACTTTGTGAACGTTTGGCTTATACCGGTGATATTGCTAGAAATATATCTGACGGAGGCTTCAGTTCCTTTATCACCTTATGCAATTGCATGAACTGCTTGATAAAGCTGCATGAAATTAATGAGTTGATCATATATGAAGCTTCATATTTAAAACTCTACGACCGGATAGACTCTTATTGGGACAAGAACAGCGGATTGTTCCTAATTTCGGGCAAAAGCAGGCAAAAGTTTGCTTTCAAGGAAACAGCCGCAGTCTTTGCAGCTTTGCGCACGCTTCGCAGCTGCCTTACCGATGCTGATCTTTTCATGCATGTAGATAGGCAGTTATCCGCTTTTTACAGTGCAACATTCATAAGCAGTAAGCTGTTCAACAATCAATTCTATCCGATAT
>JAQVFD010000028.1 GCA_028697435.1 Clostridiaceae bacterium | reverse complement strand
ATGAGACTCCGACATTAATGGAAGGTATGAAACAGTATCCGAATCTTCCGAGAGTGGCATATGTATACATGCTTCAGACACAGGGATTGCTTCATGACACTTATGTATACGGTGTGGATGCAAAGAGGATAGTTCCTACATTCATATATCCAACAGAAGTAATGGATGGAGCGATTGCCAGCGGAAACTGAGTATCAGCCTGCGACAAAAACCCTACATACAACCATTTGAACAATCCGATAATTGAAGATCTTTATGCAAGACATGGTAAGGATTATAACTTTGTAGGCGTAATTATTACAAATGAAAACGTTACTCTTGCCGATAAGGAAAGGTCCTCCAACTGGACTGCAAAGCTTGCAGAGTATTTGAATCTTGATGCAGTTATAATATCGGAAGAAGGTTTCGGAAACCCTGATACTGACCTTATGATGAACTGCAAAAAAATATCTGCAAAGGGTATAAAAACCGTATTGGTTACAGATGAGTATGCAGGCAGGGATGGGGCATCCCAGTCCCTGGCAGATGCTGATAAGTCAGCAGATGCAGTGGTTACAGCAGGTAATGCAAATGAAATTATTTCGTTGCCGGCTATGAAGAAGGTTATAGGGTATCTTGAACCGGCAAATACAATTGCCGGCGGTTTCTCCGGAAGTCTTAAGGATGACGGAAGCATCATAGCTGAACTTCAAGTAATTACCGGCGCTACAAGTGAAATTGGTTTTAACAAATTGGGAGCAACAGAATATTAATCATGAAAGGATGAGTTTAATGTTAAAAGATAAGAAGATTATCATCATTGGCGACAGAGATGGTATTCCTGCTCCTGCGATAGAAGAATGCGTTAAGACAGTAGGCGGCGAAGTGGTATTCGCAGCTACGGAATGCTTCGTCTGAACGGCTGCAGGAGCGATGGACCTGGAAAATCAGAAGAGAGTTTTGGATTTATCGGAAAAATACGGCAAGGAGAATGTTGTCGTAATCCTTGGTACATCTGAAGCTGAATCTGCAGGACTAACTGCTGAAACGATTACAGCAGGAGATCCTACTTATGCAGGTCCTTTAGCAGGAGTCTCGTTGGGACTCAGAGTATACCATGCCTTTGAATTAAAGGATCAGGTTGATGCAAACGTATATGATGAACAATGCGGTATGATGGAAATGGTTCTTGATGTTGATGCTATAATTAGTGAAGTAAGCTCGATAAGAGACCAATACTCCCAGTATTAGGATTAATAAAAAAGTTAGGTTTATTTTTATAAGCAAATCTAGAGAGGAGGGAAACTTCTAAAATGATTAGAGTTGTACATTATATTAATCAATTCTACGGTGGTATTGGCGGCGAAGAAAAAGCTGACGTCAAACCGGAAATCAGAGAAGGTGTTGTTGGCCCCGGAATGGCTCTTAAGGCGGCATTGGGGAATGAAGCTGAAATAGTGGCTACTGTTATCTGCGGGGATTCATATTTTAATGAGAATATGGAGGAAGCCTCTGCAGCAATTCTTGAAATGATAAAAAAGTATAATCCTGATTTATTCATTGCCGGTCCGGCATTTAATGCAGGGAGATACGGAGTAGCTTGCGGATCAGTATGTAAAGCTGTCAAGGAGAATATGAATATTCCCGTAGTTAGCGGAATGTTTATTGAGAATCCCGGAGCAGATATGTTCAAGAAGGATATCCATATAATTGAGACAGCAAATGCTGCAACAGGAATGAGACAGGCAATTCCCGCAATGGCTAAGCTTGCCTTGAAGCTTGTCAAGAATGAGACTATAGGCATGCCTGCAGAGGAGGGCTATATTCCAAGAGGAGTAAGGAAAAACGTATTCAAATCGGAAAGGGGCTCAAAGAGAGCTGTTGACATGCTGGTGGCAAAGCTCAAAGGAGAGAAGTTCGAGACTGAATATCCAATGCCTGATTTTGACAGGGTTGCTCCAAATCCTCCGGTAGCAGACATAAAAAAAGTCAAGATAGCTTTGGTGACTTCCGGTGGTATTGTACCGAAGGGTAATCCGGACAGGATAGAATCCTCCAGTGCTTCAAAATACGGGAAATATGACATAACCGGCGTAAATGATCTGACCGCAGAAACCTATGAGACTGCTCACGGCGGATATGATCCGACTTATGCAAATATAGATGCTGACAGGGTACTTCCTGTTGACGTATTGAGAGAACTGGAAAATGAAGGCGTTATAGGAGAGCTTCATAAATACTATTATGCAACTGTAGGCAACGGGACATCAGTTGCCAATGCAAAGAAGTTTGCTGCAACCTTTGCACAGGAACTTGTAAAGGATGGGGTACAGGCTGTAATACTCACATCGACCTGAGGTACCTGTACGCGTTGCGGTGCAACGATGGTAAAAGAGATTGAAAGAGTTGGAATACCGGTAGTGCATGTATGTACCGTTGTTCCGATTTCCTTGACCGTAGGTGCAAACAGGATAGTTCCTGCAATTGCGATACCGCATCCCCTGGGGAATCCGGTACTGAGCAAGGAAGATGAAAAGAGCTTAAGAAGAAGTATTGTGCTTAAAGCACTTAAAGCACTTCAGACAGAAGTACACGGGCAGACAGTATTTGAAAAGTAATTGTAAGGGTGGTGCAAACCACCCTTATTTTCACTAAGAAATTATGGAGGTGTGAAATTATGACTGCACCGGTTATAAAAGGAGCGGCTTACGTACTTGTCCATACGCCGGATATGATAATGCACTATGGCACTACCTGTGCTCTTGAGCATGAGACTAATCCGGAATCGGAATTCTTAAAGAAGGTTCCCGGGTTTATAAGAAGTTATGAAGAAGTGGTGAAGTATGCTCCAAATCAGGCGTATATTGGGAATATACTTCCCGATGCTCTGAACGACATAGAAAAACCATGGTATAAAAACCTTATTCAGGATGCAAAAGCAGAAGGCAAGATGGGTGAGATTGTTGATCAGGATGAATTTTATGTTGCATTGAAACTTAGCGACGCTTTTGATCTTGTTGCGCTGGAAAAGACATTTCTTGAAGATACAAAGGCGAAGCTGACAAAGAAGCCGATGTATACTGAAGCTGAGCTGGCAAAGCTTAAGGAAGGTGCAGAGCAATCTGAAATTGACAGCAAAGTCAAAGAAGGAGCGGAGCCTTTATATATGGGCAAAAAACTGGTCGGTTGTGTAAAGGCTGCCCATGATAAAGATAAGAACCTGACAGCCCATATAATGGTAGAAAACCTTGTAGTTAAAGCATCAGGTGTAATCGCATTAAAGAATCTGATATACAGAAACAATATCCCCGCTGATTCAATTGAATATGTAATAGAATGTTCGGAGGAAGCTTGCGGAGATATGAACCAGAGAGGCGGCGGCAACTTTGCAAAAGCCATTTGCGAAATTGCCGGTGCAACAGGTGCCACCGGTTCAGATACAAGGGGCTTCTGTGCGGCACCTGCCCATGCACTGATAAATGCCGCTGCAATGGTAAAATCAGGAGTATACAAGAGTGTGGCAATAGTTGCCGGGGGTGCAACCGCAAAACTGGGGATGAATTCCAGAGACCATGTGAATAAAGGGGTACCGGTATTGGAAGACTGTCTTGGTGGTTTTGCAATACTCGTTGGGGAAAATGACGGTATAAGCCCAGTGCTCAGGACTGATATAGTAGGGAGACATACTGTAGGCACCGGATCATCACCCCAGGCTGTAATGGAATCCTTAATAACAAAACCTTTGGATAAGGTTGGCATGAAGATAACCGATGTAGACAAATACTCCGTAGAAATGCAAAATCCGGAGATAACAGAAGCGGCCGGAGCCGGGGACGTTCCCCTGGCAAACTATAAAATGATAGCAGCCTTAGGTGCAAAAAGAGGAGACATTGATAGGACAGATATGATGTCATTCATCAAAGAACACGGTATGCCGGGATTTGCACCTACACAGGGTCATATTCCCTCAGGAGTGCCATTTGTCGGGGCTGCGAGGGATATGATTATGTCAGGTGACATTGAAAGTGCAATGATAGTAGGAAAAGGAAGCTTGTTCCTTGGCAGAATGACTAACCAATTTGACGGAGTATCAATTATAATGGAGAAAAATACAGGCAGTGAAGAATCAGCAGGTACTGTTTCCAAAGAGGAAGTAAAGGAAATGGTTGCAGAAGCAATGAAAGATTTCGCATCCTTCTTACTGAATGGAAAGCAGGGGTGATATTTATGTCTGAAAATCAAGTAAAGTCAATGATCGGTGAAGTGTTTAACGAAGTTGCTGATGCTATTATGACTGGAGAGTTCGGGAAAAAGGTTAAAGTAGGTTTGACTACTCTTGGCAGCGAGCATGGTACTCAGGAGCTTGTAAAAGGCGCAGAAATGGCCGCCAGAAAATACAGCGATTTTGAAGTTGTTCTGATTGGTCCTAAAGTTGATACATCACTTAGAATAGTTGAAACAGACAATGAAGAAGAAATGCATAAGAAAATGGATGAGCTTCTTGAAAATGGAGAGTTGGATGCTGCCGTTACTATGCATTACAGTTTTCCCATAGGAGTTTCTACAGTGGGTAGGGTAATTACACCGGGTTTTGGCAAGGAACTGATACTCGCCACTACTACCGGTACTTCATCAACTCACAGAGCAGAGGGGATGATCAAGAATGCCCTTCACGGAGTAATAGCAGCAAAAGCTCTGGGGATAAAGAACCCAACTGTAGGAATACTTAATGTCGATGGTGCAAGACAGGTGGAGAGAGCTCTCAAGGAGCTTAGGAACAATGGTTATGACATCAATTTTTCAGAGTCTGTAAGGGCTGACGGTGGTGTGGTCATGAGAGGAAATGACCTGCTGTCGGCTGCTGCTGATGTTATGGTAATGGATACCCTTACCGGTAACCTTATGATTAAAATTTTCTCTGCTTATACAACAGGAGGCAGCTACGAGTCTCTGGGCTATGGCTATGGACCCGGTGTGGGAGATAATTATGGTAAGATTATCGGAATATTGTCAAGAGCATCAGGAGCACCGGTGGTATGTGAAGCCTTAAGATATTCAGCAAGCTGTGCCAAAGGCGGATTGACGAAGATAGCTAAGGAAGAATATGAAAAAGCAAGGGCCGCAGGATTGGACAATATCCTGAAAGAGCTGATGGCAGACAGCGCTAAGGCTGCGTCGAAAACTACAGTAAAACAGCTTGAAAAGAAACCTGTGACAAAGTCTGTAGCCGGAATAGATATACTTGAGCTGGAAACTGCTGTGGCGTCTCTCGCCGAAGACGGAATATATTCAGAAAGCGGAATGGGCTGCACAGGTCCAATTGTACTTGTAGCTGACGAGGACTACATCAAAGCCGTTGATGTGCTTATGAAAAATAAGTATATTACAGAAAGACCTTTAGACTGCAACTGCTGATAAAGATTTGAAAGCGGGACAGGGGGACAGGTACCGCGTCCCAATGTGGGACACGGTACCTGTCCCCCTGTCCCTAAAACGTCCCCCTGTCTTTTTCTGTCCCCATGTCCTTAAAATAAAGGTGGAATTTTTTGTTGTTTCATACTATAATATATCTGTAATGCAATTGTAATACGATTGTAATACATCATAATATCTAAATATTTTTAAGGGGGAAGATTGATGTTTAAGAAGGGTTTAGTACTATTTTTAGCGCTTGTTATGGTTATGACAATATTTACAGGCTGCGCACAACCGGCACAAGCACCGGCTGCACCGGCAGAGCCGGATCCTGCAGAAGAAGCAAAACCTGAGTTATCCTTTGGTATGATTACAGACGTTGGCGGTCTCGGAGACAAGTCCTTTAATGATTCGGCCTGGGAAGGAATTCAGAAGGCAGGAAAAGAACTTGGAGTTGAACCGGTTATACTTCAGTCAACAAAGCAAGAGGATTATGAGGCTAACATAGGAAATATGGCTCAATCAGTGGATCTTTCAATAGCTGTCGGTTTCCTGATGGAGCAGGCTATGAAAGTAGGATCTGAACAATATCCTGATGTTAAATTCGGTATAATTGATACAGTGGTCACCACACCTAACGTTATGTCAGTTACATTTAAAGAGCATGAAGGCTCATTCCTGGTTGGCGTTATCGCAGGTCTTGCAACAAAGACCAACGTAATTGGCTTTGTCGGAGGAATGGACTTCCCGCTTATACAGAAGTTTGAAGTAGGATTTATTGCCGGCGTTAAGTCAGTCAATCCAAATGCAAAGGTTCTTGTAAACTATACCGGAGCTTTTGATAATCCTGACAAGGGCAAGGAAATAGCTATTTCACAGTTCAAACAGAAGGCTGATGTTATATATCACGCATCAGGCGGTTGCGGTATAGGAGTTATACAGGCGGCTGACGAAAATGATTTCTGGGCAATCGGTGTTGACCAGGATCAGTCGGCAGTATCAAATAATAACAAAGTCCTCTGCAGTATGATAAAGAGAGTTGATGTCGGTACCTATACAATTATAAAGGCATATGCCGATGACAAATTCGAGGGTGGCAAGGCAATTGAGCTGGGACTTAAGGAAGAAGGCGTCGGCTTCAGTGATAACGGCAAAAACGTATCTGCTGAAATCAAAGCCGTTGCAGATAAGGCTAAAGAGTTGGTTGTTAACGGTACTATAGTTGTTCCGGTAACAAGAGAAGACTTAGAGGCATTCAAACCGGTAGAAATAAAGTAATCAACCCGTATGATTACGTGGTGAATCGAAGCTAGATGCATTTTTGCATCTAGCTTTTATTACACCGGACTTGCATCGAATATTTTATATTTGCTGAAACTATCCTAAAAATGTATAATTAGGACATGTTAATATTTCATTTTAAAAGGCTTTCTTTTATTATTCTTTGAGAGGTGGGATGTAAATTGTCTGCAGTAATTGAGATGAAGGGTATAAGCAAATCCTTTCCCGGAATTCGGGCAAATGACAATATCAATCTGAAGATCGAGCAGGGGGAGATACATGTACTGCTGGGCGAAAACGGTGCCGGCAAGTCTACGCTTATGAATATACTTTACGGACTTTATCAACCGGATGAGGGTCAGATATTAATAAAGGGTAAGCCTGTTAAGATAGTAAATCCAAATGTAGCAATTTCTCATGGCATAGGTATGGTTCACCAACACTTTATGCTTATCCCGCCTTTTACCGTTACTGAAAACATTATACTGGGGAAGGAACCACACAAGGGGACTACTTTGGATATTCAGAAAGCTATATCTGATGTAGAGGAAATTTCTAAGAAATATGAGTTAAGGGTTGACCCAAGGGTTATTGTACGGGATATTTCTGTCGGGATGCAGCAAAGGGTTGAAATATTGAAGACCCTGTACAGGGGGGCAGAAATACTTATACTTGATGAGCCTACAGCGGTATTGACGCCGCAAGAGATTGATGAATTGTGCATAATTATGAGGAGCTTGGTATACCAAGGGAAGTCAATAATACTTATTACTCACAAGCTCAAGGAAGTAATGTCTATGAGCGACAAGGTGACAATCATCAGAAGAGGTAAGGTTATTGACACATTGAATACGAAGGACACAAATATCGATGAGCTTGCAGAAAAAATGGTAGGAAGAAAAGTGAGCCTTACAGTGGAAAAGAAGGAAGCTAAAGTTCTTTCGCCAATTCTGGAGATCAAAGGACTAAAGGTATTAGACAACAGGAAGCTTGAGGCTGTTAAGGGAATAGACCTTCAAGTTCATGGCGGTGAAATACTTGGAATTGCGGGAGTAGACGGCAATGGCCAAAGTGAACTTGTACAAGCCATAACCGGTCTTTCAAAGGCAGAAGCGGGAGAAGTTTTTCTAAATGGTAAGGACATTACTAACCTTCCTCCAAGGGAGATAATTGCCGGTGGAGTTGGGCATATACCTGAGGACAGGCATAAGAGAGGTTTGGTGCTCGCCTATACCCTTGCGGAAAACTCAATACTAGGTAGCCATTACTTAAAAAAATTCAGAAAAGGCATGGGGCTGAGCTATCAAAATATTAGAGAATATTGCAGGAAGCTTATTAGTGAATATGACATTAGGACACCCAATGAGAAGGTCATTGCCAAATCCCTTTCTGGAGGAAATCAGCAAAAACTTATTGTTGCCAGGGAAATTGACAGGGATCCGAGCCTTTGCATAGCCTCACAGCCTACGAGAGGACTTGATGTAGGAGCTATAGAATTCGTCCATAAGAAGCTAATAGAGCTTCGGGATGAAGGTAAGGCGGTGCTTCTGGTTTCCCTTGAGCTGGATGAGGTAATGGATCTCTCAGACAGGATAGCGGTAATGTACGATGGAAAAATCGTAGGAATCCTTGATGCAAAAGATGCAACCGAGAAAAAGCTTGGTATTATGATGGCGGGCGGTAGTGCTCAGGATGCTGTATAAGGAGGATGTGAAATGGAATCAAGAATAAATGAGTTTCGAGAAGGACTGTTGAATACCTTAAAAGAAATTGCATATCCCCTTGTTGCAATACTTATTTCGGTTATTGCAGGCGGCATTCTCGTGTATTCCTTTGGTAAGGATCCCGTGTTGGCATATACTTCAATGATAAAAGGAAGTCTCGGGGATTGGAACAAATTCGGAGAGACCTTAGTTACTGTTACCCCGCTTATTTTAACAGGTTTGTCTATTACCTTTGCATTCAAGTGTAATCTTTTCAACATAGGAGTAGAAGGACAGTTCATTATGGGTGCTATTGCCGCAGTATGGGCAGGATGGGCTTTTGCGGGTTTGCCGGCTATACTGCATCTAACCCTGACACTGCTTGTAGGTGCCGCTGCCGGCGGAATTTGGGCTTCAATCATAGGCTGGCTGCAGGCTAAGGTAGGCTCCCACGTAGTTATAAATGGAATAATGATGAATTATATAGCAATGTATACGAGTAATTTTCTGGTAAGGACGGCATTGAATGTATCCGGGAAGGCATATTCCGTTGAAATCGCTGATACTGCTAAGCTTTGGAGGTTTTCTCAGGCATTTGTGCAGTTCAAGCATTCAAGACTGCACACCGGAATAATAATTGCTTTAATAGTCGCCTTAGTTGCTTATTATATCCTGAACAAGACTGTAAGAGGATATGAAATCAGAGCAGTCGGTTTTAACCCGGATGCGGCCGAATATGGGGGAATTAATGTCAGTAAAAACATAATACTATCAATGCTTGTTGCAGGCATGTTCGCCGGACTTGCAGGAGCCATAATGACTACAGGAGTTCAATATAGAGTGAATACTTTATTTGGTTTCACTGGCTATGGATTGGATGGAATTTCTGTTGCACTGGTAGGAAATATTCATCCTATAGGGGTTATACTCTCGGCATTTCTTTTCGGTGTGATGCAAAAGGGCGGACCCCTTATGCAGATACAAGGGATACCTAAAGAGGTTGTGGGGATCATTCAGGGAATAATAATACTATTTGTAGCTGCTAACTTTGTTAAAGTGATAATGGGAAATATAAAGCAAAGAAAAGAATTAAAGAAGACTGCATTGCAAGAGGGGGTAGAATAGAATGGAAGGCGTTGGATTTTTAACTATACTGGGTATAATAGTAACAGCCAGCATCAGATCAGCCACCCCGCTGATATTTGCCTCTCTCGGAGGCAACTTCTCAGAAAGATCCGGTGTATTTAACATAGGACTTGACGGCATCATGACAATTGGAGCTTTTAGTGCGGTATTCTTCTCATATAAGACAGGTTCTCCCTGGGCAGGACTCCTGGGTGCCATAGTTATGGGAGGTCTGTTCGGACTGCTTCTGGCATTTATGAGCATATATTTTAAAGCAAATCAGGTTATTGTAGGAACGGCTATAAATATATTAGCAGCCAGTCTCACTACCTTCCTGTTGGTTGAAATTTGGGGACGGCCCGGGCAGACGGATAATGTGGAATACTTCAAAGCTGTAGGTCCATTTAATCTATTTACATATTTAGCATTTGTTATGGTTATCGTATCATATTACGTTATGTATAAGACTCCATTTGGATTAAGGGTACGTTCTGTAGGCGAACATCCGAGAGCTGCAGATACACTGGGAATAAACGTTTATGCAATACAGTACATATGTGTAATAATCAGCGGTGTGCTTGCAGGTATAGGAGGAGCTTCACTTTCCATAGGGTCAATGAGCCTTTTCAAAGAGGGAATGGTAGCAGGAAAGGGCTTTATAGCACTGGCTGCTTTGATATTCGGGAAATGGCATCCTATAGGAGCTGCATTAGCTTGTTTGTTCTTTGGTTTTGCAGTTGCGCTGGAAACGGTTGCAACAAATTTGCCGGTTCCCAGGGAATTACTTTATGCCCTTCCGTATATTATGACCATGCTTGCGGTATCGGGCTTTGTAGGCAGGTCAGTCGGTCCTGCCGCAGGCGGAATACCATATGAAAAAGGTGAAAAATAAAAACATGTATATGAAATGCGCTTCGGCGCATTTTTTCCTTTTATTTACAATGCTGATGCAATGCAAATTATTATGACTTGTCCTGCAATTGTGCTATAATATAAGTGAATTTAATCTATATAATAGTAATAGATATTTTTTTCTATTAGTTTCATCGATGGGGGGTGATGAAATGAGAATGGGATATGATTTGTTAATAGAACAACAGCAGAAACTTATTATGACTCCGGAGCTTAAGCTGGCCCTAAAGATTCTTCAGCTGCCCACAATAGAGCTTGAGGAGCTTTTGCAGCAGGAACTAGAGGATAATCCCGTTCTTGAACTTGTGGATGAAAGTCGGGATGAAAAATCCGAAATACAGAATAAACAAGAAAAACAAGAGAAAAAAAATAATGAAAAAGATAAAGAAAAAGATATAGATTGGAAAGAGTATTTCCAATTCCAAGGTAAGAGCTATATCGAAGAGGGCTTTGACAGCGATGATGCTGCTGAACTCTCCTATGAGAATTTCGTTACTTATTCATATACACTGAAAGATCACCTTATTTCGCAGCTGAGGGTAGCTCAGATAGACAAAAAACTCAGAGCTGTCTGCGAGTATATTATTGAGAGCCTTGATGAAAATGGATATCTCGCTATTACTCAGGAAGATCTGGCAGCCATACTTCATGAAAAACCTGAAACAGTAAGAGAGGCATTAAACGTGATTCAGACCTTTGAGCCATTTGGGATAGGAGCATCTGATCTAAAAGAATGTCTACTGCTCCAGCTAAAAAATAAAGATATTCTTGATGAAAAAATCAAAACTATTGTTACGGACCACCTGGACGATATTGCCGGTAATAGGATTAACAATATTGCGAAAAAACTTTCTATAAGTATTGAAGAAGCACAGAAATACAGTGATATCGTTAAGAATCTTGAGCCAAAACCGGGTCGGGCATTTGAAGGAGGTATATCAACCAAATATGTAACTCCTGATGCTTACATTGAAAAAGTAGAAAACGAATATATGATAATTGTCAATGACTATTATAGTTCCAAGTTAATGATAAACCAATTCTATAAAAAGATATTGATATCCGAAGATAAATCCTCTCAAGCCTCCGCATATATAAGCAACAAGCTGTCCTCGGCAATGTGGCTCATAAAGAGCCTTGAGCACAGGAGAAATACACTATATAATGTTTTGAAAGCGATACTTGATTATCAGATGGACTTCTTTGAGAAGGGCCCAATGTTTCTTAAGACCATGACCCTAAAGAAGATCGCGGAAATGGTAAATGTACATGAGTCAACGGTAAGCAGAGCAATAAACGGAAAGTATGTGCAAACCCCTAGGGGAACATTTGAGATAAAATATTTTTTTAAGAGCGGTGTGGATAATCAGGATGGAGAAGCAATTTCTTCAGAAAGTATTAAGAAAATGATTAAAAGTTACGTGAACGGTGAGGATGTAAGCAAACCTTTAAGCGATCAGAATATAGCAGATTTGCTTATAAAGGATGGATATATGATATCTCGGAGGACAGTAGCAAAGTACAGGGATGAACTGGGCATATTGTCTTCTTCAAAAAGGAAAAGATACTAAAAGCGACGGGAGTCGCTTTTTTTATCGTGCGCTACGTATGATGCCCCTATGCACACTACTGATTAAATTGTGAAGTTTAGTAAATAATACAATTATATATTGAATTTGGAGCGAGTATATAATATAATTAACAATATGGGACGTTATAACAATGAGTGGGACTAAAATTGACCATAGAGGTAATAGAATGGATGTATTCTTAGAATTACAGAAAAGATTGGTTCCTGAAATAATAGAAATGACAGAAAAAAGATATAGCATACTAAGGGCAATAGAGTTCAATCAGCCTGTAGGACGGCGCGCTCTGGCGGGAATACTGGGGAAAAGCGAACGTTGGGTAAGGGGCGAGCTTGACATCCTGAAAAACCAGAACCTTATCTGTATTCAAGCTTTAGGCATGGTGATAACGGATGAGGGCAGAGAGGTGTTAGACAAGCTCAGGGATTATATATCAGAGCTCAAGGGGCTTAAGGACATTGAAAAAATAGTTAAGGAAATGCTTGGTATAAAGGAATTTATAGCAGTGCCCGGGGATACTGAAAATGAACTTCAGGTAGTTTCTGAAATGGCTAAAGCTGCTTTTGAATGCATTAGGGGAACAATAGAGGATAACGATGTGATAGCAGTCAGCGGAGGCTACTCGGTATTATCAGTGGCTGAGAATTCGAGTAAGGTTGATGCGCAGAATATTACCATAGTTCCTGCCAGAGGAGGAATTAAAGCGGATATGGAGCGTCAGGCAAATATAGTTGCAGCAAAGCTGGCAAAAAACATCGGAGGTAATTATTATCTTCTGCACCTTCCGGATAACATTAATGAG
>JAQVFD010000280.1 GCA_028697435.1 Clostridiaceae bacterium | reverse complement strand
TATTGCTAAGAGGATGCAGTATGGAATATACAACTGTTGAACCTCCTGAAAGAGCTACCCACAAATGTCCGTTTAAGTGAGTAAACGGGTCAAGTACCGGATATTTGTTTCCCAAAATTGATGTTAAAAAATAAATTGTAAGAGGGAACCCGAACATTTCACTGAAAAGTGCCGCCATAAATGCTGTAAATGCACCTAATGTACGCCAATCCTTTTTTGTGGCCGGTTTAAAAGCCGTAAGAGTAAAAATGCCGAACAGGAGAATATTGAAAATTACTGACCCCCACAACCCATATGCGTATTCGTCTAATAAATGCATTATTTTTCACCCCATAAATTTCATATTTGCTTTATATCAACTTATTAATTTTTATACAAGTGATCTTCAACAGAGTTTAGTTTATCTAACTTACTATGACTGAACAGTATAAAAAACTACCAGCGATACAGAAACCAGTACAAGTATGAACAATATATCCTTAATCCAATCCCAGGCAGTAACTGTGGTATTCTCCTTGTTAAGGGCATCAATATCGTTTCTTTTCTTCTCTATAACAATCATAAAAACAAGTGCATCTAATATGAATAATGCGCTAAGTCGCAGCCAACCCTTCCTATGCCCTGTCCCAGAATAATTCCCGGTGCCAAGGCGTCTGCATATTTGAAGAAGCTTAATTTATGCTTTCTGATGTATAACACTGTAATAGTAATAGCGCCCAGTAGCGCTCCATGTATGGATAAGCCACCTCTCTGCACTTCTGAAGAATTTATATCAATATCCTTGATGCTTTCTAACAAAACTGCTCCTGCAATTCTCACTGCAAAAATAATATGTTGTACCGTCTATACTTTGTTTTATTGCCGTATCGGGATTTACATACATTCCACACTCAGGGTCATGTGCCATGTCTATCTGATTGCTGCCTCCATTATGACCAGTATGGGCATGTCCACCCCGAGAGTGTCCGCCATGTGAGTGTCTGCCACCGCAGCAGCCGCCTCCTCTGAACATCATAAATCCAAACCATCCAATCAAGAGTAAATACCACCAGTTTCCTACAATATAATCCATATATAAATACCTCTCTTTCATTAACTTTTATAGTTTTTTTCAAAATGTTGCTTCTTACCACAGCTTTATTTTATCAAACTGATATGAAGTTCCTATGGAGATAATTCATAATTTGCAGTGCGTGTTATAACAATACTATTGTGTGATAACTTCAAATAACAATAAATAGAGGAGAAGTATTTATGGAAAACAGATATATTAATTTTAATGAAAAGCGAATGTACATATTTAGTGAACTTGTAAAGAGATACTGGAACGGGAGTCTGAAGACTGTCAATGATCTTAATGTATTAGCCAGTGATATTAAGCAGAAATATGGCTTTAGCGATGCAGAAATGCCATTCATAAAGGACCATATAAGAGTGGCGATGGGACTAAACCCTAATAAGGATGACATGTTCACTAATGAACTGGACATAGTTAAGGGTTTCAAAGAAATCAGCCAGCCTGTGATTGCCAGGATTGAAGGTCCCTGTGAGCATTGCGGAAAAGAAAATTGTGAGTGCGGCGAATGCGCACATACAGAAGTAAGTAAGTATAAGACCCGTATGTATAGTAGAAATAATGAGCCTCTTATTTCCAATGATAAGTGTTTAAATTGTGGATATAATGCTCCTGATTGTGATTTTGGGGCATTGGCTGACAAAATTGAATTCATACCGGTTATTGATTTGTTAAAGGATAGAAAAACACCAGTCTTCGCTGCTGTAGCACCGGCGATAGTAGGGCAGTATGGGAAAGACGTCAGTATGGGTATGCTGCGGGCTGCCTTGAAGATGCTTGGTTTCAGCGATATGATTGAAGTAGCAATGTTTGCAGATATCCTAACTATAAAGGAAGCTTTTGAATTTAACCACCTGGTAAAAACTGAAGAAGATTTTTTCTTGACTAGCTGTTGCTGTCCTATATGGTTTAATATGATTAAAACTAGTTACCCCGACATCTATAAACACCTGTCGCCATCGGTGTCACCAATGATCGCTTCCGGCAGAATTCTAAAAAAATTATATAATAATGCAAAGGTTGTATTTATTGCACCCTGCATTGCTAAAAAGGCTGAAGTTAAAGAGCCGGATTTAAAAGGAGCCATAGATTTTGTCTTGAATTTCAGGGAGCTGCAGGAAATATTTAATGCTTTAAATATTAATCTGGAAGGGCTTTCATCAGATGATAAAGACCAGGCATCCCTTGGAGGCAGAGTATATGCAAGAACCGGAGGTGTAAGCTTTTCTGTTAAAACGGTGGTCAATAGGCTGGAACCAACAAGAGTCATTAAGCTTAAAGCAAAAAAGATTGATGGAGTAAAAGAATGCAGAAATATACTGAATGATTTGCGTGACGGTAGAAAAATCAATGCCAACTTTATTGAGGGCATGGGCTGTACCGGCGGATGTGTAGGCGGTCCTAGAACCAATATCGATGCAGATAAAGCTACAAAGCTGGTTAACGAATTTGGAGAAGATTCATTTATTTTGACTCCCTTCGACAATTTAAATGTGATGAAAATCTTAAAGCAATTGAGTATAAATTCTATTGAAGGAATTATGCAAAACGAAGAATTAAACAAAATATTGTCCAGAGAATAAGCGGCAGGAAGATTCTGTCGTTACACACGGTGGTGAAATAAAAAAAAGTCTGCTATGTTTGCCCCTCCGGGGCAGTTTCCACCGCCGGATTGATTACACCCGCTGGCCCTTATTTATTTATATATTTCCTTTGGGGAGGCATAAAAAACCCGTGAAGACGCACAGGATTTCTCCTGCACACACCCCACGGGTCTTCACCAAACTTTATTTACATTTCTGCAGACTTTATTATCTTTCACCAGAGTTTATTTTACATAGTCAAATAGGCTTCTTATACTCCTACTCCACAGTCACACTTTTTGCCAGGTTCCTGGGTTTATC
>JAQVFD010000279.1 GCA_028697435.1 Clostridiaceae bacterium | reverse complement strand
GTTTTCTGGGGTTTTATAGGTTTTGACGAATGCAAATACGAAAGACAATGGTTGGAGTCAGAGTTTTCAATTTTAAGTGCTTTTGCAAACTCCATTGAAAGGTCTGTTGAAAGAAGGCTTATAGAAAACGAACTTGAAAAAGCAAAGTCAGTTGCGGAAAATGCAAATAAGATGAAAAGTCAGTTTTTGGCTAATATGTCTCATGAGATAAGAACTCCTATGAATGCAATTTTGGGATATTCTGCTTTACTTAAGGAGCTTACATCCGGGGAAGAGGCACTGGCCTATTTGAATGCGCAACAAAAGGCCGGAACCGCATTAACTAATCTGATCACAGATATACTTGACCTATCTAAAATAGAGGCCGATATGTTAGAGCTTCAAAAGGATTATACTAATTTAAGTGTAATATTTGATGAACTAAAAGAAGTATTCTTGTTGAAGCTTCAGGAAAAAGGTATCCGGTTGTACATTAAAATGAACCCATCAGTTCCAAAATTGTTGTTAATAGATGAGGTGCGTGTTAAACAGGTGCTCTTGAATCTGGTTGGAAATGCTGTGAAATTTACTGAAAAAGGTTATATTGAAGTATCTGCAAATATTGAGAGAAGCGAGGATAATAGCAATGCAGTAGATTTATTGTTTCAGGTAAAGGATACGGGAATAGGTATACCGGAGGAAGAGCTGGAGTTAATATTTGAAGCTTTTAAGCAGAAGGACGGACAAAATAATAAGAGATATAGTGGAACCGGTTTAGGGCTGACCATATCAAAAAGATTTGTAGAAATGATGGATGGAGAAATAAAAGTCTCAAGCATATTAGGTGAGGGAAGTATATTCTCTGTTAGAATACCAAATGTGTTGGTGGGAAAAGATACTACTCATGAAAAAGCTGATTTGACGGAACAACATCAACCGGAAGCCGGAGATAAAGAGGATGAAGGTATTGAGGAAGATGTAACGGTAGATAAAAATATATTGGCAGTAAATCCTGATCTTCTAATAGAGCTTGAAGGACTATATAATGGTCTTTGGAGGGATTGCAGCAAGAGTAATAGGTTAGCAGATATTAATACCTTTGGTATCCAACTGAAGAGTTTAGGAGAAACCTATAATTCAAATCAAGTTTACTGGTATGCAAATAGCCTGTTAGAAGTAGTATCTTCATTTAATTCAAAAAAGATCAGGGCATTGCTGGAAGAATATCCAAAGATACTGAAAGACTTGAAGTCAATTTCCGAGTAAGCATAGGTGAAGGAGAATGAAATGGGAAAGATAGACAATAGAGAAATAAAAATATTAATAGTTGATGATACAACCTTTAATCTTGAGATAGCTGGTAAAATTCTTCAAAAAGAGGATTATGATATTTATGTTGCAGACAGTGGAGAAACTGCTCTTGAGCTTGTAGATAACGTACAATTTGATCTTATTCTCCTTGATATTATGATGCCTGTTATGGACGGCTTTGAGACCTGTAAGCGTATTAAAGACAAGCCGGAACATGCAAATATACCAATTATTTTTCTTAGTGCAAGGGTAGAGATAAATAGCATAATAAAAGGTTTTCAGTATGGAGCAGTGGACTATATAAGAAAACCATTTAATGATATGGAACTGATTGCAAGAGTCAGGACGCATGTTGAGTTAAAAAAGACCAGAGAGCAGCTGGAGCGGGAGAACAAGAAGCTTGAAGAAGCCTATGCATTACAGCAGATATTGGCTACGACAGATCCGCTTACAAAGCTGATTAACAGAAGAGAAGTTTTGAGGGTGATTGAGCATGAAAAAAACCGGCATGAAAGGAATAAGACTCCATTCACTGTTATAATGGCGGATATTGATTACTTCAAAAAGGTTAATGACAATTATGGTCATGAGTGTGGAGATGTAGTGCTTTGTACAGTTGCAGAAATACTTAGATCTAATACCAGAAAACAGGATTTTGTATCAAGGTGGGGAGGAGAAGAATTTTTAATATTGCTTCCTGATACAACATTAGGAGGAGGAGTTATTCTGGCCGAAAAACTGAGATATAAGATTCAGCAGAAGGTTTTCAGATATGAGGATGATGAATTTACTGTAACAATGACTTTTGGGGTAAGTTCTTATTCAGATAATAAAACAATAGACAGGCTTATAAATACAGCGGATGAAGCATTATACAAAGGGAAAGAAAATGGCAGGAATCAGGTTGTGGAGTTGTAGATACCAGGTACATTGGATGTTCTCATATTGACAAAATTTGATTTGCGGCATATAGTATTAATATATCAAATAATCTTGATATGAGGTGATAACTTGACGACAGTTTATGAAGAACATGCAAAAGTATTCAAGGCCTTCTGCGATGAAAAAAGGCTGCAAATACTTAACTTACTATGCGGTGGTGAAAAATGCGCTTGCGTATTGTTGGAGCAGTTGGACTTGGGGCAGTCAGGGCTTTCATACCATATGAAGATTTTAGTGGAGTCAGGTATTGTGGAAAGCAGACAAGAAGGTAAATGGACACATTACAAAATCAACGAAAAAGGCAGCACTTACGCTATAACTCTGCTAAAGGAGATGACAACTCCGAACACGGTTATTGAAAAAAATAAATGCAGTAATTAATAGATGGCTTTTAGCAGGCAGAATACATCAAGAAGTTTTGATATGACTGCCTATTTTGAGAAAGGGGTCTTTACCACAATGAAAGCATTAAAATTTATTTGGGACATTTTTCA
The DNA here is from genome assembly GCA_028697435.1 of Clostridiaceae bacterium. Lineage (GTDB taxonomy): Bacteria > Bacillota > Clostridia > Lutisporales > Lutisporaceae > BRH-c25. The sequence continues at coordinate 253 of JAQVFD010000279.1, read as the reverse complement.
GAACCAAATTCTCGGTATGAAATGGCTCAATGATGCTATAGGCAGCGGGTTATCAGCATTAGGGCTGGATATCGGTAATCGATGGGTTGCCAGTGCACAGTTTTTTATCTATGATGTAATTAAAATTACGTTGCTGCTTTGCTCATTGATTTTTATTATTTCTTATATACAGAGTTTCTTTCCGCCGGAAAGGACTAAAAAAATCCTTGGACGTTTTCACGGAATTGGAGCGAATGCCGTTGCAGCTTTACTT
>JAQVFD010000278.1 GCA_028697435.1 Clostridiaceae bacterium | reverse complement strand
ATTGCATGTGCCCCATCCATAGTTCTCACCCTTTCTAGGGTCATTGTACTCATAAAGAGGAGTACCGTCAAAAATCCTCAAGCCATGATCATCCTTGCAGAAATGCCCCGGCACCCAGTCCAGTATGACTCCAATCCCCTCCTGATGGCATTTATCGATAAAGTACATGAAATCATAAGGAGAGCCATATCTGCTGTTAACCGAGTAATAACCCGTAGACTGATATCCCCACGATCCGTCAAAAGGATACTCAGAAAGAGGCAGCATCTCTATATGGGTAAATCCCATATACTTTACATACTCTACCAACTCATCCGCAAGTTCTGTGTATGAATAGCACTTCCCGTCAGGTCTTTGCTTCCATGAGCCTGCGTGAACCTCGTAAATATTTATAGGACTTTCAAAAATATTTGTTTTTTTTCTGCACTCCATCCAATTATTATCGTTCCATTTGTAGTTTCCAAGGGGTAGAAGCTTTGAAGCCGTACCCGGGCGCAGTTCTGAATAAAAAGCATAGGGATCTGATTTAACAAGGACTCTTCCGTCTCCGATATGTATTTCATATTTATACATATCCCACTCTCGTAATCCGGGAATAAAAACTGACCATATTCCGGAATCATCGTTCTTTTCCATAGGACTCAAACTACCGTTCCAACTGTTAAAATCTCCTATCAAATGCACAGCATGGGCATTGGGAGCCCATACAAGAAATAGAGCACCATCTATTCCGTCAACATTTGTGAGATGTGCCCCCAAAAAATTATAACACCTATAGTGACTTCCTTCCCTGAAAAGGTAAGCATCATAGGGGCTAAGGAGCTGTCTGCCCATTTGCATCCCCTCCCGGACTTATTCAGGCACTATTTGCCTTTTCTCTTTTTTTTGTCAAACATCTTTTTAGACTTCTCGGCATTTAAGTATCCATCATTCTTATTACTTACATCCAACTCCGATTTTGTTGTAAGTAAAATTATACCCAAAGCAACCACATCATCAAGGACTCCCATCCCAATAACATAATCCGGAATCAAATCCATAGGATAAATCATATATATTAAACATCCGATGATTATCATCCTTTCACAACGCCGCATTTTGACATACATAATAATTCGATTTATTTTACTATTTTCCTGCTATTAGTTTGATGTCAAGCGGATTTTATATAATAGTTATCAGAATTGTCTTTACTTTTTGCAATGTAATGATATAATTAAATTGTATAATATATCTATTAATATTGATTATTATAATTGACTTATTGTAATTTATTTTCTATATGTTCCAGATTATACCTAAATTGTATTGACAAAAAATACATATTAACTTATGATTTTATATATGATTTTATGATAAAAATTTATCATTCATTTGCGGTTCGATGAGGGAAGTGACTCCTACTGTATAAAAATATTTTATCGGAGGAATGAAAATGGTTGATTTAATAAAATTCTTAAAGGAAAAGGGCTATAAAGTTACTCCCCAGCGTATAGCCGTTTACGACATTCTTAAGAATACAAAGGAACACCCAAGTGTTGATATGCTGTATAGCAAACTTCAGCCGGAATATCCTACCATGAGTTTGGCAACGGTATATAAATCCCTTGAAGTTTTCAAAGACCTTGGGTTGGTTCAAGAGCTCAACGTGGGGGAAGATAAATTCCGATATGATGCTAATGTTAATCAACATCCTCACATTACCTGCACAGCTTGTGGGAAAGTTGAAGATGTATATGATGATATGCTTTTTGATCTTGCGGATCAGGTTGAGAAAAAGACTGGTTATCAGCTAACCAATCAGCAGCTTTATTTCTTCGGATATTGTCCTAATTGTAAACGTAATCATTAAGAAGGGAGACACGGGTCCCCCTTCTTTTTTTCTACTGCACTATAATAGACTCGTTAAGTGCATTTCTTACCGCCTTTACCACCTTACTTAAAACATAGGATGTATTTCCCGCATCATTTGCAGCTGCCACATCCTGTGTTTTAATTGTTGTATAGATTATGTCCGATATTTCATCCTTGATGTTGGGATTGTTGCTAATGTAATCGGGAGGCATTTCTATAAGCTTTATTTCCTTTATCTTTTCGTTCTTTATTGTTACTTCCGCCTTGACATCACCAGACTCTGTTTTCTCTACACCCACATATATCCCATCGTTGTATTTCAAATATGTATAGCCTGAAGCAGCAAGACCCGCTTCATTGATTCTTAATGTAAATAATAATACCAAGCCAACAATTACAACAAGGAGCAGCACAGCATAAATTATAAGGTTTTTCTTTGTTAATAAAATAATTCTCGGTTTGATAAGTATCCCTCCCATCATAGTAAGTTATGTTTCTTTATATAAAGGTATTGCGGAAGGAATAAATATATGCAACCTATTATAAGTTTTTTATTGTATAGGAAAGTATAACTTTCCTATACAATAAAAAGCCTTGATTTAACTGCCCGCACCAGAATTTCCTACGGAAAAGGCGCATGGGCTTCAAATGCGGCCGCAGCCGCCTTTGTTCTTCAATCAAAAACTAAGGAATCCTATTGCTTACTGCGACTATGAGTAACAGAATTGGTCCACTTGCCGCATCTGTCTCCCCACATTGCCACAATTTCACTGTTTATTACAACCTTGATAACTTCACAGGAATTGTCACACCCGGGGCATTCAAAGCTTGCGGGTACAAAATCAAAACCTCCATCCTCGAAGCCTCTGAATCCCGAAGGGATGCCGGTCTTCATTATATGATCCCTGGCGAGTATCGCTGCACCTATTGCTCCCATTACATTGTAATGCTCGGGAATAACAACTTCATGACCTATCACTTTTTCAAAAGCTGTTTTTATTCCCTTATTCGCTGCTACGCCTCCCTGAAACACAAAAGGAGGTTCAAGCTTTTTTCCTCTTCCCAGATTGTTTATATAGTTTCTGACAAGTGCTTCGCATAAACCGTTGATAATGTCAGCTTTTGAGA
>JAQVFD010000277.1 GCA_028697435.1 Clostridiaceae bacterium | reverse complement strand
ATTCAAGTATTTTGAAGAGTTGAAAAGAATGGGAGCAAAAATAGAAACCGAAGGCAGGGTAGCGGTAATAGAAGGGGTACCCAAGCTCTCGGGGGCTCCTGTTTACGCAACCGACCTTAGAGCAGGGGCTGCAATGGTTGTTGCGGGTCTTACTGCGGAAGGAAGAACTACCATCAGCAACGTCGGCTATATTGACAGAGGTTATGAGAGATTGGAGGAAAAGCTTATAAACCTCGGAGCGAAAATAAGACGTATTGAGGAAAAGTAAAGGAGAATATTGCTATGAAGCTAAAACGAAGTATATCCATGTTGCTTATTACCTGTATTTTTATCGCTGTTTCACTATCGGGTACTACAGTGGCAGCAGCATCGGGTACCAAAATACCCGGCGCTTTCTGGGCTTTGTCAACGCAATAAAAAAATGCCTTGGATGCCAATGATTTGAATAATATTATTGTTTATGGCAATAAAATAATAGAGTTATTCAATGGAATGGAAGAAACACAACAAGTACTGGAAATCACAACCCCACGTCTGGAGCAAGTGGCAAAAGCTTACGAAGCCCTTGGAAAGTTCGACTTAGCCGTTGAATATTTCGGTAAATACATCCCTAAAGCAGAAAAGCTGGGCTGGAAGGATGGAGTAACTTATGCAAGGTCAAAAATCAATACCCTTGGCTTTGATATTGAGCTTTATGCAAAAACTACAAACCTGGAAAAAAGCGTTTACTTCGGTTCAAAATATGAGCCCAAGTCAGGGGTATATTTTGGCAGCAATTATGATACAGACCCACGGATAGGGGCTTATCGCTGGAATGATATCAAGAACTATTTTCCCAGGAAGAACTCCGCTTACCTTACATATCTTCATTGGAATGAGGATATCAAGTCCTTTGACCGCTATTATAAGGATGCAAAAGCAAACAATATAGCTATTCAACTGGCTTGGAACATTGAAGATGCTGAAATTGACAATGTACTTAAAAGCATAAAGAACCATGACTCTTATATAAGAACTACAGCAGATTACTTGAAGAAGCTTGACATACCGGTATTCCTCAGGTTTGCCGGTGAGATGAATATAAAAGACTACTGTAAAGATTCCAATTCATTTATTGAAGCCTTCAGATATGTTTATAGGATAATGAAGGATACAGCTCCCAATGTGGCAATGGTATGGTCTCCCAATGATATTTCCGCTAAGGGTCGTACCTATGATCAATACTACCCGGGAGATGAGTATGTGGACTGGATAGGGATTAGCACATATACACAGCGTTACTTTCAGGGTAAAAAGGATTGGGGGACTCAACAGGATAGCATAGACAGTGTATATATGACCGGGAATTATGCAAATCCCCTGGCTAAGATAAAGCCGATTATGGATGCTTACGGTACAAAAAAACCAATAATGATTTCTGAAACAGGGGTAGGTCATTATGCAAAGCTTGCAGGAGAAGATCTGTCTCCCTGGGCTGACGTGCAGATGAGACGTCTATATACATATGGACCTATGATATATCCGGAGTTAAAAGGTATATACTATTTCAATGCCAATAATGACATTATCACTAAATATGATGACTATTCATTTTATGGGAACAAAGTGTTTAACGAACTCTATAATGATTTGGTAAAAGGCGGCAGCTTTGTATCGGATATAAACGGCAATCCGGACTTCAGATATGAAAAGATAACTGATTACAGCACCTCCGGTCTCAAGCTTGAGCTTTCAACCTATACTGTTGTACCAAAGATTCTTAACCCGACGGTACAATACAAGCTTGACGGAAATGTCCATGGTGTAAGGGCTGAAATACCTTACAGCTTAGCACTTGACTTATCTGCTGTTCCTAAAGGGGAGCACAAGCTTACTGTGGAAGTCTACGACGGAAATAGCAAAATGGGTTCAAGAGAATACACTCTTACAATAAACGATAACAGTATAAATTTGAAAAGAAACTGAGAAAATTAATAATCCGGAGGCATTATATGCACAATTACAATATTCTGATTGCTACAATGCGCCTTGATATAGGAGGCGCAGAAACTCATATAGTAGAACTTGCCAAGGGGCTTTCCCGTGAAGGCTTCAATGTAATTGCCGCATCCGCCGGAGGGGTATACGAAAAGGAACTTACAGACAATAATATTAAAGTGTATCAAGTCCCTTTGGATAACAAAAAACCCCATAATGTGCTGAAGGCTTATAAATTGTTGAAGAACATAATAACAGAAGAGCAAATCGACTTGGTGCATGCTCATGCCCGTATCCCCGGATTTATTTGCGGTTTACTGCATAAAAAAATGGGGTTTCCCTTTGTGACCACTGCCCACGGAACTTGGAAAACAAGCGGCGGGCTGCGTTACATAACAAATTGGGGACAAAAGACCATGGCAGTAAGTGAGGACATAAGGAAATATCTCCTCGATAACTATATAATCGAAGATAGTAATATTAAGGTCACTATCAATGGAATTGACACAAGTAAGTTTTCTCCCGGAATCGATTGTTCGGATTTAATGGCTGAGCTGAAGCTCAGTCCGGAAGACATGAAAATTGTATACATAAGCAGATTTGACAGTGACAGAAGCTACATAATAAATAAGCTTCTGGAAATAATCCCCGAGCTTTCGGCAAACATTCCCAGCCTAAAAGTTATTATGGTGGGCAGCGGCAATATTCTAAGCTCAATACAAGAAAAAGCCCGGGATATTAATGACGCAATAGGGCAGGACATGGTAATTGTTACAGGCTCCCGTACCGATATAAACAGATTTACCGCTCTGGCGGATCTATTTATCGGTTTTGGCCGTTCTTCCCTGGAAGCACTGTCTGCCGGAAAACCCCTCATACTTGCAGGTAACGAGGGTTATATAGGTATACTGAATGAGAATAGCATAGATGCCGCAATTGCATCCAATTTTTCCGGCCGAGGAAAAAGTAAAGCAGAAAGTGAACTTTTCAAAAATGATATTCTCAAAGTGCTCCGGATGAGCGACGAAGAAAGAAAAGCTCTGGGAGACTTTGGTCG
>JAQVFD010000276.1 GCA_028697435.1 Clostridiaceae bacterium | reverse complement strand
TAAGTCAACCTTCCTGCATATTCTTCAGAGCCTGGTTGGCCGGGAAAACTGTTGCTCCCTGGGGCTACTGGACCTGGAAGACAAGTTTGCCACCTCTTCTTGTTCAGCTATGATGTGGACTATATGCAATCCTTTTAACATTGGCGGGAAAAGAGGAAACAGGATATTTGCGGTTTTCGTTTCAATATTCACATTCGTTTTGGGGTTGTTTTCATTCAGCGAACTCATAGGTGTATTTTATCCGCTTGTAGGGTATTTAGGGTTACTTTATATTGCCTGTGTAGCATACAAAGGGATAAAACGCTATATCAAAATAGCTCCTAAGAAGAAAGAAGGGGATATCCCCTCCTCACTACAATAAGGCTTTTCTCAGCTCTTCAGCGGTTTTTGGTGATAAATAAGAAAATGGTATGTCAAAAACAGTGAAAGCCCCTTTTCTTCCTTCCGAGGATAATCTGTAAACTGCACGGGCATATGCTACAAGTACGGAGGATGTAAATTCCGGATTGCTGTCTAATGTTAAACTGAATTCAATCCTCTGCTTGTTGCAATTCCCTGTTATTCCTGTGTGTATTACGAAACCTCCGTGAGGCATTTTACAATGCTCTCTCAACATTTCTTCTTCGCTGATAAAATGCACTTCCGTATCATAATCTGCAAAATAACCGGGCATAAATACAATTTCTTTCTCTATTCTGTTTAAATCTTCATGTTCTTCAGCTACCACATAGCAAATACGTTTGTGTTTATCACGGGGACAAAAATCCGGATTTTCACAAGCCCTTACCTTTTCAACGGCTTCTCCCACAGGAACAGTATATTGTATTCCGCTTTTTACTCCCTTAATTCTTCTTATAGCATCAGAATGCCCCTGACTTACTCCCTTGCCCCAGAAAGTATAACCTTTTCCCTGGGGTAAAATAGTTTCTGTCAACAGTCTGTTGAGAGAAAACAATCCCGGGTCCCAGCCTACGGATATTAGGCTTACTTTATTTGAGGTCAGTGCGGTTTCATTTATCTTGCTGAAATATTCCGGAATTCTACTGTGATTATCATAACTGTCAACGGTATTAAATCCGGCAGACAGCATGGGACCTTGTATTGGGAGGTCATTGGCAGATCCGCCGCATAGTATCATTACATCAATATCATTTTTGTAATCCCAAACATCAGAAAGGCATACTATTTTTGCATCCCCGCTATATGAGGAAATACTCCTTCTGGTAAATACAGCCTTCAGCTCAAAATCTGAATGCTGTTTAAGAGCTAATTCCACACCTTTTCCTAAATTACCGTAACCGACTATACCTACTCTTATCATCTTCTCCATATTATACCTCCTGTTAGCGTTTTAAAAACCATATTCCTTTTTCATCTTTTCCACATGCATGTAGTGATCAAGTCCGTTGAGCTTTGAAGCAGCATCCTTATCAAGGACTACGGTAATTCCGCCACTGTGCAGTTGTATTGCCGAAGCGGTGATTTGGGAAGTAACAGGACCTTCAATACATTTGGCAATTACATCCGCTTTCTTAACCCCGTTTGCAATCATAATGATGTTTTTTGCTTCTAAAATAGTTCCAATGCCCATTGTTATGGCAAAATGCGGCATATGAGATCTATCTATGCCTGCTTTCTTGTAGAAACTCTCATAATTATCATTAAGGGTTTGCTGTGTCAGGGCTTGAATCCTGGTCCTTGATGCAAGAGATGATCCGGGTTCGTTAAATGCCCAGTGCCCGTCACCGCCTATACCTAAAAGCTGTAAATCTATTCCACCGGCTTTTTTAATTTCTTCTTCATACCATTTGCAAAAATCCTCAGGTTCTTTAGTCAGTCCATCGGGAATGTGTATGTTTTCCTTCTTGATATTGATATGCTTAAAAAGTTCCTCATACATAAATCTTGCATAGCTTTGATCCAATTGGTAAGCTTTATCCAGGTTAATACCTATGCCATAATACTCATCAAGATTAAAAGTTTTGACTTGTGAAAAGTCCAGCCCTTCCATCTTGTGCATTCTTATAAGTTCTTTGTAGGTATTTATGGGGGTGCTTCCTGTTGCTAATCCAAGCACACAATCAGGCTTTGATTTTACTAAGCGGGCAATTAGCTTAGCTGTATATTTGCTTATTTCATCGTAATTCTCTCTTATAATAATATCCATTTTGTAACCTTTCTGTAGAAGTTTTATTTATATTATATATTTTATTAGTAATATTTTCATTAATTTTATAGAAAATATAACTAATTTTGATTTAGGTCAATTCATATTCTCAGAATCCTTGATATAATGAAACCAGAAAAGCGATAAATAATATAAAATAAGAAAGAAGGGGAAATTATGTCAAAACAATTAATATTTGATCAAATAAAGGAAAAGAATTTTAAAACACTGGAACAATATGTACCTATTGTAGCACGAGTCCATGGTGGTAATCATCCGGAATTCCATGAAGTCCGCAAAGTATTTGATGAAATCATAAAGAAAACAAAAAAGACGGGAGCAGAAAATCCGGAACTAAGCGAAGAATTTGCCAAGTTACGCGAAATAACAAACAACTACACGGTTCCCGGTGATGTATGCGAAAGCTATGCAGCAGTATACAACATGTTGGCTGAGGTCGATAAAGCATATAATGCTTAAGCAGAATTACAGTCCGGAAAGCAATTTAGCAAATCGCTTTCCGGAATTACTTAAAAGTCAGTAGAAATAATAATTTAAGGGAGAAGGTGATGGAAAGATGCAGAGATTTATATTAAGTAAGAAAAATCACATAACATTGATTAGTGCTATTCTAATTGTCATTGGATTTACCAGCGAACTGGGCTTTAAAAATGAAGTTGTAGCTATTTGGTCTTTGACTATCGCCTCAATCTTAGGGGTTATGCCTATTGCGATTCAAGCATATCAAGCATTAAGAGTTAAAGTCGTCAGTATAGATGTCTTGGTTACCATTGCAGTCAGCGGGGCATTTTTAATTAAAAACCTTGAAGAATCAGCTATAGTTACATTCTTATTTCTTTTTGGATCTTTTTTAGAACAAC
>JAQVFD010000275.1 GCA_028697435.1 Clostridiaceae bacterium | reverse complement strand
AATGTACTTAAGACTACAGTATTCATAAAAGATATGAATGATTTTTCTAAAATTAATGAGATTTATGGACGATATTTTACCAATAAGCAGCCGGGAAGATCCTGTGTAGAAGTTGCAAGACTACCTAAGGATGCACTCATAGAAATTGAAGCAATTGCGTTTATAGGATAGGAGTTTGTGAAGTACTCCGACAGAAGAAGAATGTGACCGTGTCACATTCTTCTTCTGCGTCTTGTCTTGTATATCGTGACTATTGTCCTATATATCAGGAATCCTACAATTATCCATAGCCACCGGTAACCTGATTTCTCGGGAGCTTCAATCTCAACAGAGGAGAGGAGCTCTACCCTCTTTACCTCACTTCCGTCCGCATATACTATTATTACCCCAAGCACTTCGCCTTTTTTAACAGGCACCGTCAATCCGGGCATAGTCTCAATTTCTGTCGTTATTCTCTCCCTTTCGGATTCAGAGAGCACCATGGAGAAATTCTCAGCAGCAAGAAGATTTATTTTCTCTTCACTTTCTTCAACTGATACGGTAGTAACTACTTGTTCTTTTTTTAATATTTCCACCTTCTGAAAGTTAGCAAAACCATAATTAAAAAGTTCTACAGTGTCGCTATATACTTTTTGTCCTTCAGCACCCATAACTACGGAAATAAGCTCAAGGTCTCCCTTCTTTGCACTTCCGACTAAACACTGTTTTGCTTTGACGGTATAACCTGTCTTGATGCCTGTAGCATATTCATATCTAAACTGATCGTATATTTCCCATATAAGCTTGTTGGAGTTTGTTATATAGTTCCTTTCCTCCTGTTTGTTTGTTTTGGGGATTATGTATTTTACTTCTTTGACTACATTGCGGAATTTCTCCAATGTCATGGCATGCCTTGCTATTAAAGATAAATCCCGTGCAGTTGTATAGTGATTATCATGGTGAAGACCGTTGGGATTAATAAAGTTCGTGTTTGACGCACCTAACTCTTTGGCTTTGTTGTTCATAAGCCGGACAAACTCTTCCACAGAGCCCGAAATATGTTCTGCTATTGCTACAGCAGCATCATTAGCGGATTCCAGCATTAAGGCATACAGCAGCTGTTCCAGAGTAAGCTGCTCCTCCGGTACAAGGTATATCTGACTGCTTCCGATTTCAACGAGGGAAGGGTTTGTACCTATCGTAACGGTTTCATCCAACTTACCGTGCTCGACTGTCAGAAGTCCTGTCATTATTTTTGTGGTGCTTGCCGGGAAACGCTTCTCATCAGCGTTTTTTTCATATAATACCTTTCCGGTTCCCGCATCTATCAAAATGGCTGATGGGGAGGTAACCTCAGGCTCAGTCCCATACACCGGTATAAAAGACACTATCATGCTTAGCAATGCTGCATACAAAATGAGTTTTCTCATTAGTTTCCTCTGCTCCTACTGAATAGATGTTGTGTTAACAATCACTATAGTGCCTCGTAAAGTATATCACTTCATGAGCATGCGAGGCACTGAATCTTTGTTGTGATAGTTAACGCAATGAAAATACAAAAAGTTGTTGCGTTAACAATCACTAGTGCCTGAACTTTTATGTTGCACACAAAAGTTTTGCACTTACATGACTAAATCCCTATATTTGCAGCATTTCATTTGCTGCAAATATTACGGGTTTAATCACTAGTATATCAAAAAAGCTTAACAATGGCACTATTTTGGTAAAGATTTATTGAATAATCTGGGTGGCAATATGTGGAATGTGTATTGTAAGATGGAAAAGGAGGAAATGAATGGAAAATGTCGAAATAAATATACAAATTTTAGCATTTAAGGAGGAAGTTGTTTTATATGCTTTATGTTACAAGAACACAGAAATTGATATTCGCATTTGTGGTACTCGTACTGGTTATAATAAGCGGGACTATATATATCAGGCAGGATAAGACTACGGAGATAAGCCTCGTCGAAACTGTTCCGGACCAAGTGGAAACACCTGTGGAAATAATTGCTGCTGAGATAATACCCGAAGAAATATCCGTATATATATGCGGTTTTGTTATGAACCCAGGTGTAGTGAAAGTGATTGAGGGAACACGGCTTGACGAGGTAATCAAACTAGCGGGGGGAGCAAAGGAGGAAGCGGATTTGGAGATTGTAAACCTTGCATATAAGTTGGCTGATGAAGATATGGTATACATTCCAAAAAAGGGTGAAAAACCTCAGGCAGAAGGGAAGACAATTCAAGGGGTCAATACGGTCAAGGGTGCGGCAGTTAACAAGTCAGGAAAAATTAATATTAATACTGCAAGTGAAAAAGAATTGGATACACTTGAAGGAGTTGGACCGGTAACTGCAAAAGCAATCATACAATTCAGAGAACAGAAAGGAGCCTTCATAACCATTGAGGATATTAAGAAGGTAAGCGGAATAGGTGAAGCTAAGTTCGACCGCATGAAGGATAAAATAACGGTAGAGTAGAAAATTGTGACTGTGTCACATTTTTCTACTTTATGATATAATTATTGGGAAATCAGACATACTTAGATTATCTTTTGAAAAGGAGGCGGCATTATGGATAACAAAAAGGTAAGACTTACACAAATGACTAAAAGCTCCGGTTGAGCGGCTAAAATAGGTCCGGAGACCTTGGCACAGGTTCTGTGCCAGCTGCCAAAGTTTTACGATGAAAACTTGATAATAGGTAATGATACCTCCGATGATGCTGCTGTATATAAGATAGATGAAGAAAAAGCTGTGATACTGACCATGGATTTTTTTACTCCTATTGTAGATGATCCTTATACCTTTGGGCAGATTGCAGCAGCCAACTCTTTAAGTGACGTATATGCAATGGGAGGAAGGCCTGTTACTGCAATGAATATAGTATGTTTTCCCACTTGCTTGTCAATGGATGTTCTAAGAGATATCCTAAAGGGCGGAGCGGATAAGGTTGCAGAAGCAGGTGCGATAGTTGTCGGAGGGCATTCCGTAGAAGACGATGAGCCGAAATTTGGTCTTTCTGTTATGGGTATGATACATCCCGGTAAAGTAACTGCCAATTCGGGGGCAAAACCCGGGGATGTCCTGATACT